>NZ_LFJT01000093.1:0-15743 GCF_001682645.1 Delftia sp. JD2 | reverse complement strand
AAGCCGTCATGGCCCGTGGGCCGCGCCATGCACGAGGCGGGTGAGGAGGCCGGCGCGCAGCCGCAGGCCTGGAACCTGCCGTTTTCCCAGCCCGGCCACCGCGCCGCGCTGCAGGCCTGGCCCCGCGTGCAGGCCGAAATGCCGCCGCTGCCGATGGAGTTGCTGGCGCAGTGGAGCCAACAGCAACGCCTGTGGGTGCAGGGCGGAGAGCACGATGCGCTGCTGCCTGCGCCCGCATGGCGCCAGGCCTGGCTGCAGGCGCTGCCACAGCTGCCGCCAGCGCAGCTGCGCCTATCCCCGTGCGGCCATTGGGTTCCCCTGTGCGCTGCCGGCATGGTGGCCGACGCTGTGGAATACTTCCGCCCGTAGGCCTGCGCCGCCGGCCCCTTGCCGGGGCTGCGCAGCGGCAGGTCCCCGTCTTCACTCCCCTTGCAATATGGAGCATGCCGGCCAGGGCCGGCATGGAACCACCTTGGCCACTTCGCGCAGTTCCCGCTCTTCCAGCACGCCCGGCACACCCAGCACATCCGGCACGCCCCGCAAAAAGGCAGCCGCTGCCGCGCCTGCACCCGTTGATCACGCGCACGAACATGTGCATTCCGCCGACGGCACTTGCTGTGCCCACGGGCACGAACATCCACATGGCCATGGCCATGACCGTGCACAGGAGCATTCGCATGCTGCGGCACATGACCATGGCGCTGCCCACAGCCACGAGCACGACCACGATCACGGCCATGTGCATGCCGCCGACGGCAGCTGCTGCGGCCATGCGCATGACCAGGGTCCGCGCCACATCTATATCTATTCGCCCGCCGGTGCCGTGCGCGACAAGGCCGGCTTCAAGCGCGGTGTGCGCCGCCTGGAGGCCATGGGCCACCAGGTGGAGATCGATGCCGATGCACTGAGCAGCCACCAGCGCTTTGCCGGCGACGACGCCACGCGCCTGGCGGCCATCGAGCGCGCAGCGGCCAGCGGTGCCGACTTGGCGCTGCCCACGCGCGGCGGCTACGGCCTCACGCGCATCCTGCCGGGCATCAAGTACAAGGCCGTGGCCAAGGCCATCGCAGGCGGCACGCGCTTCGTGGGCCTGAGCGACTTCACGGCGCTGTCGCTGGCCCTGCTGGCCAAGACCGGCGCCACCACCTGGGCCGGCCCGCTGCTGGTGCACGACTTCGGCCGCCCCGACGACGAGGGCGGCGTGGACGACATCATGCTGGACTGCTTCAACGACCTGCTCAGCGGCCAGGGCGAGGGCGCGGGCTGGCAGATGCCGAAGATCGGCCTGCGCGAAGACGGCAAGCCCGCCGTCAAGGACTTCTACATCAGCGGCGGCGCCACGCTGTGGGGCGGCAACCTGGCCGTGCTGGTCTCCCTGCTGGGCACGCCTTACTTCCCGCAGATCAAGGGCGGCATCCTGTTCCTGGAAGACGTGGGCGAGCATCCCTACCGCGTGGAACGCATGCTGACCCAACTGCTGCATGCCGGCGTGCTGGCCCAGCAAAAGGCCATCGTGTTCGGCCAGTTCAGCGAGTTCAAGCTCAGCTCGCACGACAAGGGCTTCAAGCTGCAGACCGTGATCGACTGGCTGCGCAGCCAGGTCAAGTGCCCCGTGCTGCAGGGCCTGCCCTATGGCCATGTGCCGACCAAGGTGATGCTGCCCGTGGGCGCGCCCGTGTCGCTGTCGGTCGAAGGGCGCGATGCGCTGATCTACTGGGGCCACGTGCACTGAGCGGCAAGGAGCAGGCGGCATGCTGCAGATGTGGGAGTTCGCGGCCTACCCGCTGCTGGCGCTGATGTTCGTCGGCATCTTCACGCGCGAGGTGATCGCGCCGGCCTCGCGCAACCATTGCGACCGGCGCTGGCTGATCCTGTCCACGCTGCTGGGCCTGGGCACGCTGGCCACCACCTTGGCGGTAGGCCATCTGTTCTCGGACGGCATCCGCCGCCATGCGTTGCTGGACGTTGGCCGGCAATGGCCGGCCTGGGCCGTGGGCGCGCTGAGCTTTGTGCTGACCAGCTTTGTCTTTTACTGGTGGCACCGCGCCACGCACCGGTCGGACACGCTGTGGCGCCTGTTCCACCAGCTGCACCACAGCGCGCCGCGCGTGGAGGCGCTCACGGCTTTCTTTGCCCACCCCATGGACACGGCGGCCGCCGTGCTGCTGAGCGCGCTGTCCAGCTACTGGGTGCTGGGGGCCAGCCCGCTGGCGGCCGCCTTCGCCATCGGCCTCACGGGGGCGTTCGACCTGTTCCTGCATGCCGACATCCGCACGCCGCGCTGGCTGGGATACATCGTGCAGCGGCCCGAGATGCACACCGTGCACCACCAGTACGGCCACCATGCGCAGAACTACGGCCTGCCCGTCTGGGACCTGCTGTTCGGCACCTGGGCCAATCCGGCCGAGCGGGTGGAGCGCCTGGGCTTCGATGACGACAAGGCCGAGCGCGTGACCGACATGCTGCGCTGGCAAGACGTGCACAAGCAGAACTCCCCCTGAGGCGCTGCGCGCCTTCCCCTCTCGCTTCGTGGGGGACTACAGCCTCGCTGCGGGGCGGCGCGGCCGGCGTAGGCCCTTGCTCGCTGTCCCTTGTTCTTGGCCGCGCCAGTTTTTGAGGCTCGGTACGGTGGCGGTGGGGGCTGACTGCTATTCGAGATACCGGCCGTTTTCCTTGCGGCGGGCGCGCATGCCGGTGCGCAGGAAGAGCACGGTGCCGCCTTGCTCGGCCAGCGGCACGCGCGTGTCGCCGGACAGGTGGGCGTCCAGGCGCTGGGGCAGGTTCTCCAGCAGGGAGCGGATGGCGGACAGGTCGGTGTCGGCCGCCTCGGGGTGGTCGCGCACGAAGCCTTCAAGGTAGGCGCGGGCGTCGGCCTCCAGCTGCTCGCGCGTGGTGGCCAGCGAGACATAGCTGACGCCGGCCTGGCCCGGCGCCTCGGTGCCCAGCAGGTAGCAGCCGATGTAGTCACCACGGGGCTGGCCCACGGGCGGGTCCTGGGTGAGCTTCTTCAAGAGGCTGAAAGGCCACATTCCACGTACTTCCTGTTTCTGTCGGTTGCCCTGCATCCATGCGCGCAGGGCCGGCAGTGATTGTCGCCTGAAGCCTGTGCCCTGCAGGCGCGGCTTTCTGTCGTGAGCAATGTGAGCATGTCGCGCGCGCATATGCTACAAACTGCAACACTACGATACGAAAAAAGCAGAGGGTGGGGAAAAGAATGGGAATCATGCGAATCCTGAACTCGCGGTGGTGGGGTGTGGGCGCCGTGGCGGTGGTCGGCTCGGCCCTGCTGGCCGGCAGCGCGCTGGCCATCTATGCCGTGCGCGTGCAGCCGGTGCTTGACGGACAGCTCACGCTGGCCGGGCTGGAGCAGCCCGTGCGCGTGCGGCGCGATGATGCCGACGTCACCCACATCAGCGCCTTCTCGCCGCAGGACCTGTGGCGTGCCCTGGGCCATGTGCATGCGCAGGAGCGTGGCTGGCAGCTGGAGTTCAACCGCCGCCTGATGCATGGCACGCTGTCCGAGATCCTCGGCCCGGCCACGCTGGATACCGACAAGCTCATGCGCGCGCTGGACATACGCGGCGCGGCGCGGCGCCAGTACGCATCCCTGCCCGCCAACGCGCGCGAGGCGTTGCAGGCCTACAGCGAAGGCATCGCGGCCTTCTATGCGGCGCTGCCCATGCGCCAGCACCCGCAGGTGCCCGAGTTCATGCTGCTGGACACGTCGCCGGGCGGCGGCGACAACTCGGCCTGGGCGCCCGAGGACAGCGTGGGCTGGGCGCTGATGATGGCGCTGGACCTGGGCGGCAACTGGGGCAATGAATTCGCGCGGCTGGCCGCGCTCTCGCAACTGGACACACAGCAGCTGTGGCAGCTGATGCCGCCTTATCCCGGCGAGGCGCCGGCCACCTCCACCGATCTGGCCGCGCTTTACCGGGGGCTGGGCGTGTACCGCCAGGAGGCACAGGCTGCGTCTGCGTCCAAGGTGGCTGCCGCCAGCGAGGCGAGCGATGCCTGGGCCCGCTGGTCCCGCGACATGGTGCGCGATGCGGGCACCAACGACGGCAAGGGCAGCAACAACTGGGTGCTGTCGGGCAGCCGCACGGCCAGCGGCAAACCGCTGCTGGCCAACGATCCCCATCTGGGCCTGAGCGCGCCCGCCATCTGGTACTACGCACGCCTGCAGTCGCCTGCCGGCCAGGCGCAGGACGGCACGCCGCTGTCGCCCATCGACGTGGTGGGGGCCACCCTGCCGGGCCTGCCCTTCGTGGTGCTGGGGCGCACGCGCGAGGTGGCCTGGGGCTTCACCAACACCAATCCCGATGTGCAGGATCTGTACCTGGAGCAGATCGATCCAGGCAACCCGGGCCGCTACCGCACGCCGGACGGCTGGGCGCCTTTCACCGAGCGCAGCGAGCGCATCAGGGTCAAGGGCCGGGCCGATGTGCAGCTCACGCTGCGCAGCACGCGCCACGGTCCCGTGATCAGCGACGTGCAGCCCCAGTACGAGGCCGTGCTCGACAAGCGCCGCTACGCCGTGGCCCTGCGCTGGGCGGCGCTGGACACCGACAACCTCACCGTGCAGGCGGGCCTGCGGGCCAACGAGGCGCGCAGCGTGGCCCAGCTGTTCGAGGCCTTTGCCGACTACCACTCGCCCATGCAGAGCATCGTCGCGGCCGATGTGCATGGCGCCATCGGCTTCAAGGCCGCAGGCCGGGTGCCGCTGCGTGCGGCCGACAACGACCTGCGCGGCGTGGCGCCCGCGCCGGGCTGGGAGGCACGCTACGACTGGCAGGGCTGGCTGCCCTACGACCAGGCTCCACAGGACGATGGAACGGCGCTGGGCTATCTGGCCACCGCCAACCAGCGCATCACGCGCGAGGGCTATGCCCACTTCCTCACCCAGGACTGGAGCCTGCCGTACCGCCACCGCCGCATCTCCGAGCTCATCGAGGCGAAGGACAGGCACGACGTGGTCAGCATGGCCTCCATCCAGAACGACCAGACCTCGCTGGCCGCCCGCGCCCTGCTGCCGCAAATGCTCAGGGCCCTGGACGAAGCGCCGGCCACACATCCGCTGGCCCCGCAGGCGCGCCGGGTGATGGCGCAGTTCGACGGCCGCATGGACGCTGCGCAGGCCGCGCCCCTGATCTTTGCCGCCTGGGTGGACGAACTCACGCGCGGCCTGGTGATCCCGCGCATTGGTGCGCAGACCTTTGCGGCCACCTATGGCAAGCGCGACTACCGCGCAGGCATCGAGGGCATGCTGGAACGCCGCGACGGCTGGTGGTGCGCGGCTGCAGGCTGCAGTGCCCAGGTCAGCCAGGCGCTGGACCGGGCGCTGGTGCGCCTGCAGTCCATGCAGGGCAGTGACCTGGGCCGCTGGCGCTGGGGCACGGCGCATGCGGCCCTGAGCAGCCACCGGCCGCTGGGCAGCGTGGGGCTGCTGGCGGGCATCTTCAATGTCAGCGTGCCTTCGGGCGGTGACAGCTACACCGTCAACGTGGGCCAGTACCTGCCCGGTGATGCCAGGACACCGTTCGCCAACCGCCATGCGGCATCGCTGCGCGCCATCTACGACCTGGCCGAGCCCGAGCGCTCGCTGTTCATCTACCAGACCGGCCAAAGCGGCGTGGCCCTGTCCAGCCGCTATGCGGACATGTCTGCCGAATGGGCCGACGGCCGCTACCGGCCGCTGCAGATGGCGCCCGCGCGCTGGCGCCATTCGATGATGCTGCGGCCGCAGTAGGTTGCATTAGGTTGCAGTAGGTTGCATTAGGCTGCATTAGGCTGCAGTAGCGGTGCGCGCCGGCCTCAGGTGCTGAGGAATTGCTCGATCAGCCCGGCCACGGCCGCCGGCTGGTCGTGGTGCAGCATATGGCCCGCGTCCTGAACCACGGCCGTGCGGCAGTCGGCAATCTGCCCGATGCGCTCGTGGTACTCGGCAAGCGTGTAGCGGTCCTTCCACCACATGCCCAGGCTGTCGTCGCTGGCCTCGACGGCCAGTACCGGCGCCGTGATGGCACGGTACAGGGCCAGGATTTCTTCCACGCGGAACAGCTGCGCGCTGATGAGCTTGTGCGCCGTGTCGCCCAGGATTTCCCAGCGGCCCTGCGCATTGGGCGCCGCCCAGTGGTGGGCCAGCCACAGCGCCTTGTCCTCGGGCAGGCGGCGGTTGGTCTTCATCAGCCTGCGCGCCACGTCCTGCACGCTGTCATAGCTCTTGAGCGCCATGCCGCCGCTGCGCAGCTGGCGCAGCTCGTCCATCCACTGCGCGTAGCGTGCGGGCGCCTGGTCGGGCCGGGTGGCCGGCATGCCGAAGCCCTCCAGATTGACCAGCCGGCGTATGCGCGCAGGCCGCGCGCCCGCGTACATCATGGACACGTTGCCGCCCATGCTGTGGCCCACCAGGTCCACGGGCGCATCGCCCACCAGGGTGTCCAGCAGGTGGTCCAGGTCGCCCAGGTAGTCGGCAAAGTCATGCCGGTCGGCAGGCCAGGCCGGCCGGCTCAGGCCGAAGCCGCGCCAGTCCGGCGCAATGATGCGGCGCCCCGCCATGAAGGCCTCGCCAAAGGCATCGACCACGAACTGGTAGGAGGCCGCCACATCCATCCAGCCGTGCACCAGCACCAGCGGCGCCAGCGCGGGATCTCCATCCACGGGCCCCCACTCGCGCACGTGGTACTCCATGGTGCGCACCGGCACCATGCGCGAGCGCCAGGGGCGGCTGGCAACGTAGATGGGCGCTTCTTCAGCGGCCGGGGCGGAGAGGGAAGAGGGGGCTTGCAGCATCCCGCCGATTATTCCGGTTTGCTGCTGTGCAGCAGTCAGGGGCGGGACAGCGGTTGCGCGGGATTTCCCTGTGGCGGCAGACCCGCAGGTAGTAACCCGAGCGCCGCCGCCGCTGATGCACGGCATCAGAAACAATGATTGGCCGGCGGGGCCGGCGCTGCCTACAGTGGGTTGCAGATTGACCGCACAACAACCCGAAGGAGACAGCAATGCAGCAACGCAGATGGCTGACGGCCGCCATGGCCGCAGGATTGTGGGGCGCCGCCATGGCGGCCCAGGCCGGCACGGTGACGGTGCTGACCTCGTTTCCCAAGGAGCTGACCACGGCCTACCAGAAGGCCTTCGAGGCGGCTAATCCGGGGATCAAGATCGAGATCCTGAACAAGAACACCACGGCCGCCGTGGCCTATGTGCGCGAGCTGCCCGAGGGCCAGCGGCCCGACATCATGTGGGCCAGCGCCCCTGATGCCTTCGAGGTGCTGGCGCGCAACAAGCTGCTGACCGCCGCGCCCGAGACGCGCAATCCTGCCGCGCCCGCCAAGATCGGCAACTACCCGCTCAACGACCCGCAGGGCCTGTACTACGGCCAGGCGCTGGCCGGCTACGGAATCATGTGGAACACGCGCTACCTGAAGGCGCACAAGCTGGCGGCGCCCAAGGAGTGGAGCGATCTGACGCGGCCCGAGTACTTCGGTCACATCGCCATCTCCTCGCCCTCGCGCTCGGGCACCACGCAGCTGACGGTGGAGACCATCCTGCAGGGCGAGGGCTGGGACAAGGGCTGGCGCCAGCTGCTGTCCATGATGGGCAATGCCGCTGCCGTGACCGACCGCAGCTTTGCCGTGCCCGATGGCGTGAACAACGGCCAGTACGGCATAGGCATCGTGATCGATTTCTTCGGGCTGGCGGGCAAGTACTCGGGCTTCCCGGTGGACTTCGCCTACCCGGCAATGACGGCCGTGGTGCCGGCCAACATCGCGCTGATCGCGGGCGCCAAGAATGCCGATGAGGCGCGCAAGTTCATGGCCTTCACCATGTCGGTGCCGGGCCAGCAGCTGCTGTTCGATCCCAAGATCAGCCGCCTGCCCATCCTGCCCTACAGCCAGCTCAAGGCGCCGGCCGGCTACCCCGTGCCGCAGGAGGTGGCGCAGCGCGCCAAGGTGCAGTTCGACGCCAACCTGTCCGAGTCGCGCTATGCCGTGGTGATCAGCCTGTTCGACCAGATGGTGACCTTCCGCCTCAAGGAACTGCAGGCCGCCACGCGCGCCATCCAGGAGGCGCACAAGGCCCTGCAGGCCAAGCCCAACGCCAAGGGGCAGGAGCTGCTGGCGCAGGCGCGCGACATTGCCTACTCGCCGTTGGTGGGCGAAGCCAATGTGAAGGACGAGCAGTTCCTGGAGCTGTTCCGCAAGAGCCGGCGCGACGTGGCCGTGTCCAAGGAGCTGACGGGCCTGGAGCAGATGTGGGCCGACAAGGCGCGTGCCAACTACGAGCGCGCGGCCAAGCTGGCCGCCGAGGCGCGCGGCCTGGCCCGGTAAGTGGCGGGCGCAGGGGCCCGGCACCGGGCGCCTGCATGCACTCCCCTTGACAGTCTCTTTCGCTGCGGAGCATTCGCATGAGCATCGATTCCATGGCGGCGCCCGCCGCCGCCCCCCTTGCTGCGCGCGCACGGCGCATTCCGTCGGGCTGGGGGCCGTGGCTGGCCTTCGCACTGATCCTGGCCTTTTTGCTGGCCTTTCTCATCGTGCCCGTGGGCATGGTGGTCTACACCGCCTTCGTCAATGAAGGCGGCGGGCTCACGCTGGGGCACTTCGGCAATTTCTTCGGCCAGACCGTCTTCCGCGAGTCGTTCTTCAACAGCCTGGGCGTGTCCCTGGCCAGCGTGTTCTTCGCCAGCCTGATCGCCGTGCCGCTGGCCTACCTGACCGTGCGCTTCGAGTTCCGGGGCGCGCTGCTGATACAGACGCTGGGCGTGCTGCCGCTGATCATGCCGCCCTTCGTGGGGGCGGTGGCGCTGCAGCTGATCTTCGGGCGCAGCGGCTCGGTCAACCTGCTGCTGGACGACTGGTTCGGCTTCACCGTGCCCATCATGGAGGGGCTGACGGGTGTGATCTTCGTGGAGAGCATCCACTACTTCCCGTTCATCTTGCTCAACCTCGTGGCGGCCATGCGCAATATCGACGGGGCCATGGAGGAGTCGGCGCTGAACCTGGGCTCGCGCGGTTTCCGGCTGTTCCGGCGCGTGATCTTTCCGCTGGCCATGCCCGGCTATCTGGCGGGCGCGGCCCTGGTGTTCGTCAAGGTGTTCGACGACCTGGGCACGCCGCTGGTGATGGGCGTGACCAATATGCTGGCGCCCCAGGCCTATCTGCGCATCACCTCGGTGGGGCTCGATGATCCGCTGGGCTATGTGATCAGCGTGATCATGATCGCGTTCTCCATCGTCGCCCTGTGGCTGGCTGCGCGGGTGATGAAGGGCAAGGACTACGCCACGCTGCAAAAGGGCGGCAGCGCGCTGCAAAAGCGCCGGCTGTCGGCCTGGGAGGCGCTGCTGGCCTATGGCTGGATCGCCCTGGTGCTGCTGGTGGTGCTGGCGCCGCACATCGGCATCTTGCTGATGTCGTTCTCCAAGGTCTGGAGCTTCTCGGTGCTGCCCGACAGCTACACGCTGGAGCACTACGCCACGGTGTTCACCGACTCGGGCTACATGATCGGCAACACGCTGCTGTACTGCCTGATGGCGGCGGGCATCGACGTGGTGATCGGCACCGCCATCGCCTACCTGATCCTGCGCACCCGGCTGCCTGCCCGGCAGTGGCTGGACTACCTGGCCTCGGTGGCGCTGGCGATTCCGGGGCTGGTGCTGGCCATCGGCTACCTGCGGCTGTTCAAGGGCGTGAACCTGCCCTTCACCGATACGCCCATCGTCACGACCTGGGTGCTGATCATGCTGGCCTATGCGGTGCGGCGGCTGCCGTATGCGCTGCGCTCGTGCATGGCGGCGCTGCAGCAGGTGCACATCTCGCTGGAGGAGGCCGCGCAAAGCCTGGGCGCGGGCCGCACCAGCGTGATACGGCGCGTGATGGTGCCGCTGATGGCCGGCGGCATCCTGGCCGGCTTCGTCACCAGCTTCATCACGGCGGCCGTGGAGCTGTCGGCCACCATCATGCTGGCCTCGGCCCAGAGCCAGGCGCCCATGAGCTACGGCATCTACCTGTACATGCAAAGCATCTCGGGGCGCGGGCCCGGTGCGGCATTGGGCGTGCTGGCCGTGGTCGTGGTCGGCCTGGGCACGTATTTCTCGCACCGCTTCGTGGAGCGCTCGCGCGCCACCGTGCAATCGACTTCGGAGTGAACCGCCATGCACCTGGACCCTGTCTCCCTCGAATGCAGGCACATCAGCCTGAGCTACGGCAGCAACGAAGTGCTGCGCGACGTCAACCTCAAGATCGAGCCCGGCGAGTTCTTCGCGCTGCTGGGGCCTTCGGGCTCGGGCAAGTCCACGCTGCTGCGGCTGATCGCGGGCTTCAACCGGCACCAGCGCGGCGAGCTGCTGGTGGGCGGGCAGGACATCACGGGCGTGCCGCCGCATGCGCGCAACATCGGCATGGTGTTCCAGAACTACGCGCTGTGGCCGCACATGACGGTGTACGACAACGTGGCCTTCGGCCTGGTCGAGCGCCGCGAAAGCCGCGACACCATCCGCCGCAAGGTGGGCGAGGTGCTGGAGCTGGTGGGCCTGTCGCAGTACGCGCAGCGCCGCCCGGGCCAGCTGTCGGGCGGGCAGCAGCAGCGCGTGGCGCTGGCGCGCACCGTGGTGATCGCGCCCAAGCTGCTGCTGCTGGACGAGCCGCTGTCCAACCTCGACAAGCAGCTGCGCGTGCAGATGCGCGAGGAACTGCGCAGCCTGCAGCGCAAGCTGGGCCTGACCACCATCTTCGTCACCCACGACCAGGAAGAGGCCATGACCACGGCCGACCGCATGGCCGTGCTGGACAAGGGAGTGCTGCAGCAGGTGGGCTCGGCGGCGGGGCTGTACGACTATCCGGCCAACCGCTTCGTGGCGGGCTTTGTCGGCACGGCCAATGTGCTGGAGGGCGAGGTGCTGCCAACGATAGGCGAGTCGCTGGTCTTCAAGGTGCCTGGCCTGGGCACGCTGACCCTGCCGCGCCCGGCCCAGCCGCCCGTGCCGGGGCGCGCGGCGCTGGCCTTCCGGCCGCACCAGGTGCAGATTGCGGTGCGCGACGATGCGGGCGATGCCTCGCGCGTGTGGGTGGAAGGGCAGATCGAGAGCGCCGAATTCCTGGGCGAGTTCTCGCGCTACCGCGTGCGCGTGGGCGAGGTGGCCGTGGTCGCCGACCAGGCGCACTACGCGGGCATTGCCATGTTCCCCATGGGCATGCCGGTGCGCCTGGGCATCGAGCCCACGCAGCTGCGCTACCTCGATGAGTGAACGATGAGACGGCTAGGGATGTTCCCTGACACCCGGGCCTGCCCGGGCCGCAGGCCCTGGCGCCTGCGCTAGGCTGGCCGCCCATGGAGATGTATCAGCTGCGCGCCTACGTCACGGCGGCCACGCTGGGCAGCGTCACGCGCACGGCCGAGGCCCTGCACCTGACGCAGCCCGCCATCACGGCCCAGATCAAGGCGCTGGAGGAAGAGCTGGGCGTGGCGCTGTTCGACCGGCGCCCGGGCCGCATCAGCCTCACGCGGGCTGGCGAGGCCCTGATGGAGCCCGCCCGGCAGGTGCTGGATGCGGCAGGACGCCTGCAGGGCCAGGCCCGCGAGCTGCAGGGCGAGATCACCGGCCAGCTGCTGCTGGGCACGGTGGCCGACCCCGAGGCGCTGCGCCTGGGCTCGCTGCTGCATGGCCTGGTGGAGGCGCTGCCGCTGCTGGACATCAAGACACGCCAGGGCTGGGCCGAGGAGTTGCGCGCGCAGGTCGCGGCCGGCGGCCTGCAGGGCGCGTTCTACATCGGCGCCCACATGCCGCGCGACCTGGGCGCGCTGGTGCTGCAGACACTGCACTACCGCGTGGCGGCGCCGCCCGCGCTGCGCGAGCGCGTCCTGCAATCGGGCTGGAAGGACCTGGCGCAACTGCCCTGGATCGGCGCGCCCGCGCAGCACCATGAGCAGGCCCTGCTGCTGGCGCTGTTCGCCCGCCAGGGGCTGAGCCCCAATCAGATCGTGGAAAGCGATGCTGCCGCCGCGCCCGAGAGCCTGGTGCGCGCCGGCCTGGGCCTGGCGCTGCTGCGCGAGGACCGCGCCCTGGCCGCGGCCGAGCATGGCTGCGTGGCCATCTGGCCGCATGCGCGCGTGTCGGCGCAGCTGGGCTTCATCCACCCGCGCGAGGCCGAGCACGATCCGGCCCTGGTGGCCACGCTGTCGCAACTGCGCAGGGTCTGGGGGCTGACCGAGGTTCAGGCGGCGCCGCCGCCGCCGGCCTGAGGGGTGCCTGCCTGGACGATGGCCTCGACCAGCGCATCGAGGCTGCCCTGGCGTTCCTGCTCGCCCACCTCGAACAGCTCCAGCACGCCGGTGCCGCGCAGGATGGCGAAGGCCATGGCCGCAAAGCCCTGGGGGCGGGGATGGTGGGCCGCGATCTCGGGGAAGACGTCCAGGAAGCGGGTGTAGAACACGCTGTCCACATGTACCCGGCGCGCGTCCACGCGGTCGAACAGCGAGGGGGAGGCCTTGCAGCCGAAGAACATGCTCCAGGCCGCCTGGTAGTTGGCCGCGCCGAAGATGTTGTCCCAGGCCAGGGTGACGAAGGCCTCGGCACGCTCGCGCAGGGGCAGGGCCTTGTCGGGCCAGACCGTGCCCTGGTCGCTCAGCGGCTCCATGACCTCGATGACCAGCCGCTCCATCAGCGCATCGCGGCTCTCGAAGTGGTGCTGCAGCGCGCCCAGCGACACATCGGCGCCGCGCGCGATGGCCTGCAGCGTGGCGCTCTTGAAGCCGCCCTCGCGCAGCAGCGCCAGGGCGGAGTCGATGATCTTGCGTTGCGTTGTCTCCACACGCTCGGTCTGCGGCGTGCGTGCGCGCCGCTGCGTGGCGGACGTCGTCATGTTCTGGGCTCCAGAGGGCAAAAAAATAATAGTAGATTGTTTTTGTTTGTTGCGGGCGTTCAACCGTTGCCGCAGTGCGGCATGGCGGGCGGCAATGTGTCGATCGCCTTCGCTACTCCTTCTTTTTGGGCTTGTCCATAGGGATAAATTACAAGAAATAATAATTTATTGTTTTTTATAGTTGATACCCATCAACAAGGGGCGCACAACGCCCCGCATTCCAACAGGCACCCCACGAGGAGACATTGCCGTGAAGACCACCGAAGTGTTCCAACCCCTGCGCCGCCGCGCGCCTTGCTGAGAGCCGGAGCACCCCCTTGATGCACAGTTCTTCTTCGCAGGGCCATCTGGAGCGCAGGCTCAAGAACCGCCATATCCAGCTCATCGCGCTGGGCGGCACCATCGGCACGGGCCTGTTCCTGGGCTCGGCCGGCATCATCGAGCTGGCCGGGCCGTCCGTGCTGCTCGGCTACGCCATTGGCGGGCTGATCATCTTTTTCATCATGCGTTTCCTGGGCGAGATGCTGGTCGAAGAGCCCAACGCGGGCTCGTTCAGCTATTTCGCCAACCGCTACCTGGGCCGCTTCGCGGGCTTTCTGGCGGGCTGGAACTGTGTGGCGCTGTATGTGCTCGTGGGCATGCTGGAGCTGACGGCCGCAGGCAAGTTCATCCAGTTCTGGTGGCCCGGCATACCCACCTGGGTGACGGCGGCGGTGTTCTTCGTGCTGATCAACGGCGTGAACTTCATCAACGTCAAGGCCTATGGCGAGTTCGAATTCTGGTTCGCGCTGATCAAGATCGCGGCCGTGCTGGCCATGATCGCTGCGGGCGTGTATCTGCTGGCCAACGCCGACCGGCCCGAGCAGACCGTGCGCAACCTGTGGACGCACGGCGGCTTCTTTCCCAACGGCCTGTCCGGCCTGGTGATGGCCTTCGCCTTCATCATGTTCGCCTTCGGCGGCGTGGAGATGCTGGGCTTCGCGGCGGCCGAGACCGACCAGCCGCGCACCGTCATCCCCAAGGCCGTGAACCAGCTGATCTATCGCGTGCTGGTGTTCTACATCGGCTCCATGGCCGTGCTGATGTCGCTGATGCCCTGGACCGACCTGCTGGGCCAGCTCAAGGCCGGCGGCGACACCTACAGCAGCAGCCCCTTCGTGCTGGTGTTCTCGGGCCTGGGCGAGAACACGGCCGCCCACCTGCTGAACTTCGTGATCCTCACGGCCACGCTGTCGGTCTACAACAGCATGGTCTACAGCAACAGCCGCCTGCTGTACGGCATGGCCAGCGAAGGCAATGCGCCGCGCTCGCTGATGCAGGTCAACCGCCGCGGCGTGCCGGTGCGGGCCATCGTCTATCCGGCCATCTTCACGGCGCTGGCCATCGTGCTGAACTATGTGGCGCCGGCCGGCGTGCTCGAGCTGCTGATGTCGCTGATCGTGGCGGCCCTGGTGATCACCTGGACCATCATCATCGTGGCGCACTGGCGCTTTCGCCGGGCGCATGTGGCGCGCAAGACCGTGCTGGGCTTTCCCGCACCTGCCGCGCCGCTGACCAACGCCATCTGCCTGGCCGCCATGGCCCTGGTGGTGGGCGTGATGCTGCTGACACCGTCGGTGCGGTCCTCCGCGCTGGCCATTCCGATCTGGGTCCTGGTGGTCTACGGGGCCTATCGCCTCGTGTTCCGCCAACGTCCCACGCCTGTGCTGGAATCCGTACTGGAACCCGCGCACATCCCCCGTTGAAACCTTCAAGGAGAACCAACCATGGCAGACCTGTTCGACAACCCGATGGGCCTGATGGGCTTCGAATTCGTGGAATTCGCGTCGCCCGCGCCCGGCGTGCTGGAGCCGCTGTTCGAGAAGCTGGGCTTCACCCTGGTGGCCAAGCACCGTTCCAAGAACGTGCTGCTGTACCGCCAGGGAGGCATCAACTTCATCATCAACAATGAGCCGGGGCAGGCCGCCTATTTCGCGGCCGAGCACGGCGCCTCGGCCTGCGGCCTGGCCTTCCGCGTCAAGGACGCGCACCAGGCCTACAAGCGTGCGCTGGAGCTGGGCGCGCAGCCCGTGGAAATTCCCACCGGCCCCATGGAATTGCGCCTGCCGGCCATCAAGGGCATCGGCGGCGCGCCGCTGTACCTGATCGACCGCTTCGACGAAGGCAAGTCCATCTACGACATCGACTTCGAGTTCCTGCCCGGCGTGGACCGCAACCCCAAGGGTCACGGCTTCCATGTGGTGGACCACCTGACGCACAACGTCTACCGTGGCCGCATGACCTACTGGGCGGACTTCTACAGCAAGCTGTTCAATTTCCGCGAGATCCGCTACTTCGACATCTCGGGCGAGTACACCGGCCTGGCCTCCAAGGCCATGACCGCGCCCGACGGCCTGATCCGCATTCCGCTGAACGAGGAATCGCGCCAGGGCGGCGGCCAGATCGAGGAGTTCCTCATGCAGTTCAACGGCGAGGGCATCCAACACATCGCGCTGCTGACGGACAACCTGCTGGACTCCATCGACCAGCTGCAGATGGCCGGCATTCCGCTGCTGACCGCGCCCAACGACATCTACTACCAGAACCTGGAAGGCCGCCTGCCCGGCCACGGCCAGCCCGTGGGCGAGCTGCAGGCGCGCGGCATCCTGCTGGACGGCACGACCGAGGGCGGCCAGCCGCGCCTGCTGCTGCAGATCTTCTCCCAGCCCATGCTGGGCCCCGTGTTCTTCGAGTTCATCGAGCGCAAGGGCAACTACCGCGAAGGCTTCGGCGAAGGCAATTTCAAGGCCCTGTTCGAGTCCATGGAGCGCGACCAGATCAACCGCGGCGTGCTGCAGGCCGAGGCACCGCAGAGCGCCTGATCCCGACGGACGCAGCGCGCCC
>NZ_LFJT01000092.1:0-15791 GCF_001682645.1 Delftia sp. JD2 | reverse complement strand
GGCCCGGGCGCGGATTCCTCGAAGGCCTGGGCGCCGCGCTGCCCGCCCAGCAGCGGCAGCGCGGCCTGGGCCACGGCCAGGGCGGCGGCGCGTGCGCCCTCGGCATTCATGTGCACGTCGGTGCGAAAGAAAACGGGTTGCGCCTGCTCCTGTGTCTGCAGGGCGGGGCGCAGATCGGCGAAGGCAATGCCGTCGGCTTGCAGGCGCTGCTGCCACAGGTCCAGGCGCTGGAGCATCACGGGTGCCACGGGCAGGCCGCACAGATGGGCGGCCTCGATGCGCGACTTGTCGGGCACGGCCACCACCAGGGTGGCAATGCCTTTGTCCTGCAACTGCCGGGTCCAGTGGCGCAGCAGGCGCTGGCGCGCCTCGAAGGGCGCGGCGCCCGTGCCGGGCTGGGGCCGCAGGCCGTCGCGGTAGAACATCCATTGCGGGCAGCCCAGGGCCACCTGCGCTCCCGTATCGCCCAGCAGGCGGTAGCGCAGCGCGGCCTGGCCGGTTTCCAGCGAGGACTGTGCAGGCAGGCGCAGGCCCTTGTTCAGCGCCGCGCCCGCGCGGCCATCCAGCCAGGCGGTCAGTTGCAGCTCGCCGGCCTTCGGTCCCCCGCTGGCCAGCGTCCAGCCGCCCCAGGCCAGGCCCGACAGCAGCAGGGCACCCCAGATCCAGGCGTTGCGCCGGTGTCCTTTGTCGGTTTGCAGTTCTTGCGCGGTGGGGTCCACGGTGTCAGCCCTTGAGCGCGGCCCGCAGCCGCTCCAGCCAGGTGGCGTTGGGCATGAGCGAGGCGTTGTCCCACTGGCCGGCCGCGTTGGGGCCGTAGCTGTAGGTGGGCTCGAACATCTGCCACACCAGCACCTGGGGCTTGTGGGACTTGAAGGCCGGCGACTCCAGGTACTCCAGCAGCATGGTCCACTGGCCCACGTTGCCGGGCTTCCAGTTCAGCGAGACCGGGCGGTCCAGCAGGTTGGAGAGCTTTTGCGGAAAGCCGAAGTAGGGCTGGACCATGCTGTGGCCGGTGACATGGACGGGGGCAGGCTCATCGTCGAGCAGGCCCTTGGCCGGAGCCTGGCGGCGCACGGTGTAGACCTCGCGGCCGATCTGCTTGCGCTCCTCGGCGGTCAGAAACAGCTCGGCCAGGTCGCCATAGCGGCGCTCGGTGACGGTATCGCCCAGGGCCAGGCCGCTGCCGGCGCTGCCGGCCAGCTGGGGCACCTCGCCCTGGACCATGCGGGCGGTGGCCTCGGCCGTGGCGTCGGCTGCCGCCTGGGTCCAGTGCTGGTCGGTGCGGTAGAACACGTCCTTGCCGCTGTCGCGCACGGTGCGCAGCACGGCCTCGTCGTCAAAGCTGGGAATGCCGGCGGCCTGCAGCGCCTGCAGCACCTGCTTGTAGCGGCCCTGGACATCGGCGCTCATGGCCTTGCCGTCGGGCATCTTGTCGGCATAGAAGCGCACCTTGTCGGGCAGCAGCAGCACCTGCAGCTTCACGCCGCGCGCGGCCAGCAGGTTGCGCGCCTCGGTGATCAGCCGGGTGGATTCCGTGATGCCGGCGCGGTCCACCTGGGTCAGGCTGCCCCAGCCCGGAAACAGCCAGCCATCCTTGCCCCTGAGAACGATGGAGGAGCTGTCCTGTGCCTGGGCCTGTGCCGTACCCTGCGCTGCCAGCGCGCCCAGCACCAGTGCGCAGCCGGCCAGCCCGCGTGCGGCGCGCGCCATGCCCGAGCGCAGTCCGTGCAGGGCGGGGCGGGGTGCTTGCTTGGTCGAATCCATGGGAGCTTTCTCCTTTTCTCTTGTCTGTGTGGTGGTGGCGGCGGCGGGGCAGGGCCTTCAATAGGACAGCGTCAGCGTCATGAAAAGGCCCTTGGCCCGGTCGGCCTGGCCGCCACCGATGTTGAAGCGGTACTGCATGGACCAGTCCAGATAGGACTGGGCCGTGCTGTAGTGGCTTTCGCGGAACCATTGGCGCAGGCTGACGCCCACGCCTGCGCTGGCGGACCAGCTGCTGCCATTGCCTTGCAGGGCCAGCGTCTGCCCCTGCTGGGCGGCCAATTGGGCTGCGGTGGGCGTGGCGCCCGGGGCGGCCTGCAGGGAGCGCACATCGACGCGGTTCCTCTGCTTGATCCAATCGGCCGCGACCACGCCGAACGGAAAGATCACCAGCCCCTGGTTGATGCCGTCGGCGCGGAAGCTGCGGCCGATGCGGGCCTCGGTGGAGAAGAACCATTGCTCGCGCTTGTAGCGGCCCGAGCCGTCGCCCACCTGGGCGCCGCTGGTCTGGTCGGTCAGCGTGAAGCGCGAGGCCATGCTCTGGTTGGCATAGCCGGCCTGGCTGTAGCCTTCCATGGTGAACCAGCTGGAGCGGTCCGTGCGCCGGCCCGTTCCCTCGTAGAAGCCATGGGTGACATAGGCCAGCCACCCGCCCTGGCCCGCGCCTGCGCTGTATTTGGCCGAGATGGGATTGCCCAGCGCGGGGCCCGTGGGGTTGAGCGGATCGCGCCCGCTCATCAGGCAGCGCAGCTGGGGCGATTCAGGCGTGATGAAGCCCGAGCGCGTGGCGGAGCCGATGTTGAACTGGCGCTCTATGCCGAAGGTCAGCGCGTACTTGGTGGACGGCGTGAAGCGCATGCCCAGCGAGCCCGTGGTGGTGGGCAGGCCCGAGATGCCCCGGTTGTCGCCGGCCTGCACATTGATGGGCAGGCCCGTGCAGGGGTCGATGGCGCTTTGGCCCAGCGTGGTGCCGCCGCCGTCATGCAAGGTGCTGCCCAGCCGTCCGTAGACATCGAAGATGCGCGTCGATGAGTTCAGGAAGTTGGACGGGCGCCAGTAGGCCTCGGCCGTGCCGAAGACCGCATCGCCGGCCTGGGTGAGGATGCCGTCCGAGAATGCACGCCCCGCAGGCCGCGCACCCCGGTAGCCCATGGAGACGATGGCGCCCCACTCGCGTGCGTAGCCGGAGACGGCGCTGCGTGCGTTCTCGCGCTGGCCGGGCGTGAGCTTGGCGGTGCCGGCGTCGTCCAGGTCGATGGCTTCCTTGAAGGTGCGCACGGCGCCCCGGTTGTCGCCGGTGCCGGCCAGCGCATAGCCTTCGTCCAGCATGGCGCCCGCTGGCGCCTCGCCCGTGGCGCGCGCCGCGCGAAAGTCCTGCAGCGCCTTGGCCGGCTCTTCCTGGCGCGAGTACAGGTAGCCGCGCTGCATCAGCAGCTGGGCGTCGTTGGGGGTGAGGGACAGGGACTTGTCCAGCCGCAGCAGGGCCTGGCCCTGCTGGTCGCGGTTGCCTGCGGCCAGCGTGGTGGTCAGCAGCTTTTGCAGTTGCGCATTGTCGGGGTCCTGCTCCACGGCCGTTTGCGCATGTTCGATGGCGGCCTTGTAGTCCTGGCGCGCGTAGGCCGCATAGGCCTGGGCGCTGGGGCCGCCCGTGCCCTGGGCATCGGAAGGCTGCAGCTCGCAGACCGTGCCATAGGGCGTGTCGCGGCAGTCCTGCAGGGGCGGCGGGTAGTCGGCCATGGCCAGGGTCTGCGAGGCGCCGCGCGTATCGGCCACCATGGGCGTATCGCGGCCGGGGCGCAGGTCATCGGCTTGCTTGAGGCGGCGGGCCACGGATTCATCCTGTGCCGGCATGGGCGCCAGCAGCGCGCGGGCGCGTGCCGCGTCGCCAGCGGCCAGGGCCGCGTCGGCGGCGATCAGGCGCAGGTTGGCGGACTGCTTTTCGTCCAGCCAGTCCTGCTTGAGCACGGCATCGAAGTCCTCGTTGGCCTGTGCGGTCTTGCCCTGGCGCTGGCGGATGTAGCCGCGCATGCCCAGCGCCGCTGTGTCTTCGTTGTCCTGCGCCAGCGCCTCGTCTGCGGCTTTTTCCGCATCGGGCAACTGCTCGGCCAGCAGCAGCGAGGTGATCAGCAGCAGGCGGTGCGATGCCGTTCCCGGCGCCAGCGCCACGGCCTCGCGCGCAAAGGGCACGGCCTGCGCCGGGTTGTTGGCGATCAGCGCCTGGTAGGCCTTTTGCGCCGGCAGCACGGCCTGGCTGCGGCGCAGGGTCTGGCGCTTGGCCACCAGGTCGCTTTTGTTGGGGGGGTCCAGGGCCAGGGCGGCATCTGCGGCCTCGATGGCGGCGCCCAGTTGCTCCTGCGCCTCCAGCGCGCCTATCCACAGCAGCGCCCACTGGCCCTGGCTGGGGTCCAGGCGAAAGGCCTGCTCGGCCCTGCGCGCGCTGTCCGCGTAGTTCTTGGCGTTGTAGTCGGTGTAGGCCTGCGTGGCGATGGGAAAGGCCTTGTTGTAGGCCTCGGAAGCCGTGGCCCCCGCAGGCCCGCCCGCCGCCCCGCCTGCCGCTGCGGCCCGCACATTGGTTTCGGCCTGCTGCAGCGTGGCCTCGTCCAGCCCGGCGGCGCGGGCCGAGGCGATGGCCTTGAGCGCTTCCTCGTTCTTGCCCTGCTTTTGCAGCGAGTAGATCAGCAGCATGCGCAGGCGCAGCAGGTCGGGGCGCAGCTGTACGGCCGATGCGGCGGCGGTCGCGGCCCGTGCAAAGCGGCCGGCCTGGTAGTGGGCATAGGCCTGGTTGGCCAGTTGCCACGCGCGGCCCCTGAGCGGCGCCTCCGCCTTGACGGCCGCCACGGCCTGCGGCCAGGCCGGCGGCGTGTTCCAGCCGGCGCCCAGCAGCGCGGCCAGCGTGAGAGGGCGAACGAGGGGAGCGAGATGCTTCATATGCCGGCCCTTGGGGTGCTTGGAATGCCTTGTGCGGGAATGTCGGGATGCACCGTGGGGTCGGTGGGCTCCCCCTGCTGGAAGCTGATGGCCTCGCGCAGCGTGGCCTCGTCGAGCCAGCCCTGCTCCATGAGGATGGCGCCCAGCGGACGGCGTTCGCGCTGCTGTATCTCCAGCGCGGTGGCCAGCCGGGTTTCGTCGATGGCCTGCCATGACAGCAGCAGCTCGCCCAGGCGCTGGCGCTGGTGGCTCAACTGGTCGGTGGACGGGAAGTCGTGCATGGTCTTGTCCCAGGCCAGGCGCTTGCCCGTGACCAGGTGGACGATGAACAGCTTCCAGGCGCGCGCCGCCGCCATGGCATTGATGAAGTTGCCGATCACCATGCGCGGGATGGACAGCATGGCGTGCTCCCAGCCGTACAGGCGCGAGACGAACCAGGCGCGCTGCACCACGCGCAGCAGCAGGGCGATGACGTTGACGCTCATCAGCGTCACCAGCCAGCCGTTGGGAGCGAACAGGGACGGGTAGTACACCGTCCACCAGCCCATGTGATCGGCCAGCAGGAACAGCAGGAAGTTCAGCAGCAGCAGATAGGCCAGGATGGCCACGAAGGAGGTCACCAGCCCCTTGCGGTCACGGAACAGCAGGTACTTGGTGGACAGCGGCCCGGCCCAGCCGACCTGGCTCCAGCCCTGCAGGCCGATGCCCAGTGTCCAGCGCGCCTTTTGCCGGTAGGCGGTCTTGAAGGTGTTGGGAAAGAACTCGCGGATGCCCAGCGGCATGGTCAGCGTGGACACCTTTTCCTTGCCCAGGCCGAACAGCGGCTTGCGCCGTATCACGTAGTCCACGGGGAACTTGCCGAAGATCTGCTTCATGCCCCGGCGCGCCAGCCGAGCGCCGATGTCGTAGTCCTCGGTCAGCGTGTCGGTGTTGAAGGGCTGGTTGTGGGTCTCGGCCGCCAGCTCCTCCATCGCCTTGCGCGAAAAGCAGGTGCCCACGCCGGCCGAGGGCACCATGTGCGACATGCTCTCGCGCACCACCAGGTCCTTGGTGTGCCATTCGGCGAATTCGTCCATGTAGGTGCCGGCCACCAGCTCGTACCACTCGCGCTCCAGGGAGGTCACGGGCAGCTGGATGAAGTCCATGCGCGGCAGCAGGTAGTTGTAGTACTTGAGCTCCAGCGGGTGCAGCACGTCCTCGCTGTCGTGCAGGATCACGCCGGCAAAGGGCTCGGGCTGCAGCGTGTTCTGCTGGAAGATGGCCTGCACGATCCAATTGAGGCAGTCGGCCTTGCAGGTGGGGCCGTCATGGGGCACCTCCACGCGGACCAACTGGCGGTAGCGCCGGCGCATGCGCTCGACCTCGTTCTTGGTGCGCTCGTCGTTGCGGTAGGTGCCCACGAAGATCATGTAGTTCTTGTAGTCCAGCGTGCCCACCATGCTCTCCAGCATGGGCGCGATCACGTCGTACTCCAGCCAGGCCGGCACCATGATGGCCAGCGGCTTTTCCTCGACCTCCTGCAACTGCTGTGCCTTGAGCGGCTGGTAGCGGCGCTTGACGGTCAGCGCGCGCCAGGCCTCGCGCACCCAGTACCAGGCGTCGATGAACAGGTCGTCGATGCTGGACAGCAGGATGACGACGGCCACCACGGCGCTGACGATCTCCAGCGCGTGGTAGTAGTCGGCCACCAGGTAGGGCCAGTAGAGGGAAGAGATCATGGCGATCGCCTCATGCCGTCGTCATCGTTGCCCGGGCCGGGCTCAGTGCTTGGACTGCTTGCTGCGCGCCACCGCCCAGGCCAGCACCACCAGCAGCAGCACCACGAACAGCGCGATGGCGATGCCCGGCACGCTCCAGGACAGGAAGTTGCGCCATTCGTGGAAGGCGCTTTCGCGCGGACCCGACGGAATGCCGGTTTCGGGATTGCTGCTGTCCACCCAGGCCAGCGGGCCGTCGCCACCGATCACGGCGATGTTGCCGCGATTGAGCAGGAAGGGCTCGCCCAGGCCGCCCGTCCACTCGCCGATGGCATGCCACAGCACGCCCTGCTGGCCGCCTGCCGTGACCACTTCGGCCGAGGACAGTTGCTTGAGTCCCTTGATGTCCAGCCAGTCCGCCGACTTGCCGCGGATGCGCAGCTGCTGCCGGTCCGTTACCGTCACCAGGGGCTTGGCGCCGTCCACCGGCACTTCCATGGCGACAAAGGGCATGGAGGGCTTGGCCGTTGCATCAGCCTGTGCCACGACCAGCTCGGCCTGCGAAGCCGACAGGCCGCTGGCGGCCGCCAGGTTGGCCATGCGCTCCAGCGCGGCCGGCGCCGCCGACAGATAGCTGGCGGGCACCAGGAACTGCGACTTGGCGCCCAGCAGCGGCAGCAGGCCGATGAAGCTGCCGTTGGCCTCGGCCTTGCCGGGCGTCACGTAGCTGATGGCCGGCAGCACGCTGGCGGGGTAGGGCTGGGGAATCTCGTTGCAGTCGGCCGAGTAGGGCTGGCGCTGCACGGACACCCGCAAGGTGTTGTTGATGCCCAGCGCATAGCCGGGCACACGGGCGCGCAGGCGTTCGGGCTGGCCGTTGGCCTCCAGCTGGCGGGCCGACAGCAGCATGCCGTTCCAGAACAGCGTGGCCACGGGGCGCGTGGCCGAGGCGCCGGGGGCGGCGGCCACGTAAAGCGTGATCTCGCCCGGCATCTGGCCCTGCGAGGCCACGGCGCTCAGCGGGAAGTTCATCGTCCAGTCGCCGCGCGACAGCACGTCGAAGCTGTCGGGACTGCCGCCCAGGCTGGACAGGCGTATGCCCTTGGCCTCGTCCCATTGCGGGGGCTGGGCCGCGGCCACGGTCACGTTGTCGCTGACCAGCAGGCGCTGCAGGGCGGCCTCCTGCAGGCCGGCCACGCGCGCACCCGCGTCGGCGGCCACGGCCAGCACCATCTGGCGGCCCATGGGCAGGGCGCGCAACTGCTGCGAGGCCAGCGCCTCGTTGGCCAGCGGCGCGCGCCGGGCGCGCCATTGCTGCAGGGCCTGGCCCGCATCGGGGTCGGCCGCCAGCTGGGCCTGCAGGGCCGCGAAGGCGGCGGTCAGGCGCTGCTGCAGTGCCTTGTCGGCCACCACGATGTCTCCGCTGACCTGGGCGGCCCCCAGCATGAGCAGCGCGCCCAGTTCGGCGTCACTGGCCAGCTTGTGCTGGGGCTCGGCGCCGCGCAGTGCGGCAAAGGCGGGCACGCCGGCCAGGGCGGCGGGAACCTCCAGGCCGCGCAGGTCCAGCGTCTCCCCCACGGCGGGCAATGCGTTCACCGTCATGCGCCTGTTGTTGCGCTGCAGGCTGGCGCCAATGCGCCAGGCACTGTCGA
This sequence comes from Delftia sp. JD2, assembly GCF_001682645.1. Classification (NCBI taxonomy): domain Bacteria; kingdom Pseudomonadati; phylum Pseudomonadota; class Betaproteobacteria; order Burkholderiales; family Comamonadaceae; genus Delftia; species Delftia sp. JD2. Next base: position 7,753 of record NZ_LFJT01000092.1, on the reverse strand, counting down.
ACGAGGCCTGCTCCAGCTGCCGGCCGGCCACCAGCACGGTGGTGCGCACGGGCAGGGTGTTCCAGACATCTTCGATGCTGCGCACATCGCGCGGGTCCACGCGGTAGCTCAGCCGTGTCTGCGGCGAGATGGTCAGGGAGTTGGCCAGGGAGTGGTTGTCATCGCATCGCACCTGGCCGTTGCGGCTGCGCCAGTTCACGCCCAGCCGCACGAAATCGCTGGCGCGGGCCTGCTGGGCGACGGGCAGCGTGCGCTGCAGCGTGCCGTCACCGTCGGGCACGGTCTGCGACACGGCGGGCGTGCCGTTGAGCGAGATCACCACGGTCGAGACGCCGGGCTCGCCCTTGAGGTAGCGGCTGTCGAAGGCAATGCTGGCATCGCCCAGCGGCAGGCCGCGCGGCACGGGCAGGTAGAAGTCCTGGGTGGCCGTGCCGGCCAGCACCACGGGATCGACGATGCCCAGCTCCTTGAGCGTGACGCTGCGCTGCAGCCCGTCGCTGGCGCCCAGCTGGCGTATGGCGTCACCCAGCGCCGAGGCCGAGGCCGTCTGCGCGAACAGGGCGCCCAGGCCCAGCAGCGAACCCAGCGCCCAGCGGGCCCCGGTGCGGGAAAGCGATTGGCGGATGGTCGGTTGCATGGGGGCCTCTTTTCTCACTTCGGTGCTCGATTCGTAATGCGCTTCGTGGACGTGGTGCGCGGTGTGGTGCGTGCGTGGTTCAGGCCGGCGCCATGCCCTTGGTCACGGCCGCCGCTATGCCCGGGACGGCCGCGGCGCCTGTGTGTCCGGCGGCAAACTCGTCGAAGGGCTGTCCCAGCAGGGCACGCACGATGCGCTGCGAGGCCTGGCCATCGCCATAGGGATTGATGCGGCGCGCAAACGAGGCGTGGTGCCCCTCGTCGGCCAGCAGCCGGTCGACCTCGGCCACGATGCGCGCGCGCTGCGTGCCCACCAGCAGCACGGTGCCGGCCGATACGGCCTCGGGCCGCTCGGTCACGTCGCGCATCACCAGCACGGGCTTGCCCAGGTAGGGCGCCTCTTCCTGCACGCCGCCGGAGTCGGTCAGGATGATGTGGGCGCGCTGCATGAACCAGACGAAGTCCACATAGTCCAGCGGATCGATGAGGCGGATGTTGTCCATGCCGCCCAGCGTGCGCATGACCACTTCGCGCACGGCAGGGTTGAAGTGCACGGGGTAGACGATGAGCAGGTCCGGATGGCGCTGCGCCAGCTCGGCCAGCGCAGCGCAGATGTTCTGGAAGCCTTCGCCGAAATTCTCGCGCCGGTGTCCCGTGACCAGCAGCAGCGGGCGCTGCGCATCCACCCAGGGATGGCGCTGGGCAATGGCACGGGCCAGCTCGGGCTGGGCATCGAGCCGGTCGCACAGCGTGGCCAGCGCATCGATGACGGTGTTGCCCGTCACGGCGATGCGGCCCTGCAGGTTCTCGCCCAGCAGGTTGGCGCGCGACGTGGGCGTGGGCGCAAACATCCACTGGCTGACCACATCGACCACGCGGCGGTTCATCTCTTCGGGAAAGGGCTGGGCCAGATCCCCGGTGCGCAGGCCGGCTTCCACGTGGCCCACCGGAATGCGGCGGTGAAACGCTGCCAGCGCGCAGGCCGTGGCCGTGCTGGTGTCGCCGTGCACCAGCACGTAGTCGGGCTTTTCCTGCTCCAGCACGCCATCGGCACCTGCCACCACGCGGGAGAACAGGCCGTTGAGCGTCTGGTTGGGTTGCATGACGGCGAGATCGTGCTGCGCCTGCAGGCCGAACAGATCCATCACCTGGTCCAGCATCTGCCGGTGCTGGCCGGTGACGCACACCACGCTCTCGATGCCCCGCGTCTGCGACAGGGCCGTGACCAGTGGCGCCATCTTGATGGCCTCGGGACGGGTCCCGAAAAACGAAAGAATCTTCATGCCAACCCCTTTTGCGTTTTCCTGTGCTCTTCGCTTGTGCGTTCTTGTGCTGCGCTGTACCCGGCAGGGGGCAGGACCCGTCTCAGCCCGAAGACGGGCCGGGCAGGCTGCAAAGCGGTGTGGAATATACGGCGGGTTTTTGGAATTTTCGATCGATTGCTCCGATTCGATTGAAAACTATCGTCAATTGAGAGAAATTGACGGAAGTTAAGAGGACTTGAGGGAGCTTGATGACCTTGCTTTCCATTGGGGAACCTCCGTCGAATCTCAAGCGCCGCAAGCCATGCGCGCCATGGGGCTGGATGCACGTTCGCGCCAGGGGTGCTGTTGCACAAAGCTGCGCGCCTGGGGGCTTTGTTGCAGCTAGTACATCACCGAAACAAGGATGTGCTTGTCAGACGCTTGCCTATTGCTGCCAGCTGCTGCCTATTGCAAGCCCTGGGGCGCGTCTGCGCAAGGCTTGGAGGGGGTGTCCGTGCTGTCGCTTTCCCTGATGTGCGGCCGGTGCGCGGGGCCGAGGCAGGGGCGGGCGCGGCGGGCGCAAACCTGGGCATGAACCTTGCCACAAGCCGGCCCGGAAACGAAAACGGGCCCCGTGTAGGGGCCCGTTTTGCTGGGTGTATGGCGGAGAGGGCGGGATTCGAACCCGCGGTGGGGATTAGCCCACACACGCTTTCCAGGCGTGCGACTTAAACCGCTCATCCACCTCTCCGAAGCCAGCGATTGTAGCAGTGATTTCGGGTGGTCACGGTAAGAAGCTGGAACCGGCAGCGATGCGCGTGCGCCCCACCGCACCTTGCAGGTACAACCGGCGAGGCCGCCCCGGTCGTTCAGCCGCAAGCCATTTGGGACGGTGAATGGTTGCAGTATCGTGAAATCGGGCGAGCTTGTGATGCGGGTCCATCAAGGAAATCCTCGGTGCGCACTATTTGCAGTGGGCAACCCATGGCGTATCCGCATTGATTCAGGTTTTCCTCAGCCCGTGCATTCGATGGGGGCAGATGTCGGGAGCTGTCATGTATACAAGAAGGTATTTTCTTTGCTTTGTGAAATTGGGGTGAATTTCATGTAAGTCATTGATGTTGTTGATTTTTGTTCAAATGAAATTTATCTGGTTTGAAAGATTCCAGAATGCATCCTGGATGAATTGCAAATGTTGAATGCAATTCTCAAGCGCCGGATGCATTTTGCAACAGACGCCGCATGCCAGCTTGTAGACAATGCCTGCGGCGCCGGGCCTTGGAATGCCTGTTTCAAGCCCATTGCGGCAGATTCCTCCTGTATTGCGGCGTATCGACAGCCCAGGCCAATCATAGAAACCCGCTATCACCATGGCTCACCATTCAATGCGCTCCGATTTTTACTGTGGCGGGGCGCTGCCCTGGCGGGCACTGGCCTTGAGCCTTGTGGCGGTGCTGGGTGCCGGGGCGGCGCTCGCTGCCGGGCCGCAGCGGCAGGTGCTGGAAAGCCTGCCGTCCGGCACGGCCAAGGGGGCGCCTGCCTATGAGTTGTCGCTGCCCGCCTGCACGGCGGCGCCTTGTCCCTTTGAGCTGCGGCTGGTGCGTGCCGGTGTGCAGCAGGGCCAGCCAGCGGCGCTGTCCTGGCCGGCGTCCAGGGGGCCGGCGCAATTGGCGCAGCCCGATCCGCTGTACGGCGTGGGTGATCCGCTGTCTGCGGCAGCAGGGCTCCAGCACCTTGAGCGCGTGTGGACGACTGGCGAGGAAGAAGACACCGTCACCGCTGCCGTGCGCAGCTTGCGCCTGCCCGGCGTGCAGGGCGGCTCGCGTGCGCTGCTGGTCACGCAGATGGGGGGCTTTGATCATCCCAAGCGCCGCCATGCGCTGTATGTCGCCACCGCCCAGGGCCCGCACCTGGCCTGGCAGTACGACGAGCCCCAGGGCAACTACCAAAGCTGGGTGCTGGCGCCCACGGGCCGGATTCCGGTGCTGCTGGTGCGCTATGCATCACCGCAGGACGATGCGCCCGACCAGATCGAGACCCGCAGCCTGCGCTGGAATAAGGACCGGCAGGCGTTTGCCGAGCAGGCCTCGGCACCACCGGCCGCCGTGCAGGCCGTGGTGGCGGCGCGCTATGCCAGCGTGGCGGCAGCACGTGCCGCACGCGCGCAGCAGGCCGAATGCCTGGGCGCCTATTCCGTCGTGCGCACACGCCCCGCAGGCGCCGCGCCCCAACACGCCCTGGTGCAGGTGGCGGCGGACATGGCGCAGGCGCATGCCGAATCGCTGCGGCTGCGTGCCTGTTCGCCCAGCCTGCAGCCGCGCACCGTGCCATTGGTGCACCTGCTGCCGGATGCCGGCCTGGAGCCCGGCAAAAAAACCGGCAACAAAACCGACCGCAAAACCGACCGCAAACCCGAGCCCGCCCGCTGAGCCGTTGCTGCGGGCCATATCGACAACCACAACGAGGGGAGAAACATGCCTGACATCAAGGACAGCGTAGGCGAGGGCGGCAGCAACCAGGTGCATGACGTGGCCCTGCTGCAGGCCATGCTGCGCGTGGTCAAGGACGCCAAGAACGCGCCGTATCTGGGCGTGGACTACGACGGCAGCTACGGCGCGCAGACGCGCGCCGCGCTGGAGCGTTTCCAGAACGACCACAAGCTGGCCGCCGCCAAGGCCGCGCCGGGCCAGCCGCAGGCCGGGGGTGCCAAGGAGGCGCTGGGCCTGGCGGCAGCCGGGGGTGCTACGGTGGCCAAGCTCAGCGGCATGCTGCCGGCCTCGCACCAGGGCATGCGCGCCGCGCAGAACTCCAAGACGGTGTACCTGGAGGCCAAGGCCCAGGACGTGGCCACCAGCAAGGCCGCCATTGCCAACGATGCGGAGTACGAGCCCACCTTCCGCGCCAAGCTGGCCAGCCTGGTGCAGCAGATGTATGACACGCACAAGATCGCGCTGTGGATCACGCCCACGGGGCGCCGGCGCACCTTTGCCCAGCAGGCCGCCGAGACCCAGACCAAGGCCGGCCCGGGCGAGAGCAACCACAACTTCGGCCGCGCGGCCGACATCGGCTTCAAGCGCTTCCAGTGGGTCAAGGGCGACGGCAGCATCGTCACCGACGCCGACTGGCTCAACCAGCTGGAGGCCGTCAAGTCCGCTGATGCATCGCGCTGGTGGAATGAGCGCGACAGCCTGGCGGCCAAGCAGGGCCTGCTGCCGCTGAAGTTCGAGCGCGTTCACCTGCAGGCATTCGCCCAGCAGGGGGTGAGCAACCAGCGCTCGCTGGCCAAGCTGCTCAACGCCGTGTCGCAGAACAACATGGGCTGGAAATCCGCCTACCAGGCCGACCTGCAGTCCCAGGGCAAGCACTGGGTGAACGTGGGGTCCGCCAAGTCCATCTGGGCTGGAACAGCCTCCGTGACCAAGGCCGATCTTGCCAAGGCCCGCACGGCGGCCACCGGCAAGCAGGTCAAGGAAGCGCAGATCACCCAGGACGAGGTGGACGCCATGCGCCGCATGCTCAAGGCCGATTTCGAGCAGGCCGACCTGAACTGGTCCAAGTGGGCGCCCGTGCCCTGAGCCTGGCCGGACGCCTGCCGTGCAGGCAGGCGTCGCTCCCATCGCATCTTCCGGAGAGAGCATCTTGAGAATCGACCCTTCGACGGGCGAGGCCGCCCTGCGCGCGCCACTGTCCCTTTCGCTGCCCCTGCCTGTGTCCCTGTCCGCGTCCCTTTCGGCGGCCCTTCCGGCGTCCCTTTCCGCCATGGACGCTGACGCAGCGCCGGGCGGGCCGCCTGCCATCCGCGCCCCGCAGGACGTTCTTTCAGGCGTGCGCGTTGCCTCGCAGCTGCTGCAGGACTTTCGCCCCATCACCGAAAGCATCGAGTGGGAGCTGGGCCATCTGCACTGGGCGCAGGCCGGCCTGCTGACCTTTGCCGAGAACGAAGTGCCCTACGTGGTCAACAACAGCGGCCGTCTCTCGGAAGATGCGGCGGCCCTGCTGTTCCACCACTGCGCGGACACTGCGCCGCAAGGCGCCATTGCCGTGCTGGAGTTGGGCGCCGGCTGCGGCCTGTTTGCGCGCATGTTCCTGCAGGCCTTCCGGCACCTGTGCCAGCAGGAAGGGCGTGATTTCGACCAGCGGCTGGTCTACTACGTCACCGACGGCTCTCCCCGCACGGTCGCGCAATGGCAGGAGCGCGCGCTGTTTGCCGAGTTCGGCGGCCAAGTCGTGGCCGGCTGCTGCGACGCCATGCGGCCCGAGGCCGTGCAGCTGCCGGACGGCAGCACGGTGCCCCTGCCACCGCTGCACGCCGTGTTCTGCAACTACGTGCTGGACGTGCTGCCTGCCACCGTCGTGCGGCGGCAGGGCGACGGGCCGGTGCAGGAATTGCGCATACGCACCCGCCTCACCGATGACGCCCAGCTCGTGCGCCAGTACACCGCGCTGTCGCCGGGCGAGATCCGTGCCCTGGTGGACCATGCGGATGCGGCCCAGCGTGCGCGCCTGCTGCCCCTGGTGGGCCTGTTCGAGCAGGAGGTGGGCTTCTTCGACTGCGACCAGGCAGCGCTGTCGCCCTGGGTGGATGCCGCCTTGTCCGTCAGCGAGGCGGCACCGCGCCTGCTGGTCAACCACGGCGCCTTTGGCGCGCTGCAGACGCTGCAGCGGCGGCTGGCGCCCAAGGGGCTGGTGCTCATCAACGACTACGGCGCCTGCACGCCCGAGGCGGCGGCCCAAGCGGGCGCCTCCCAGCGCTTTGGCCGCACCAGCGCCATCGGCCTGAACTTCCCGCTGCTGGCGCAATTGTTCGGGCGCGAGGGCTGGCAGGTGCTGGCGCCTTCGGGCGATGCGCAAAGGGCCATCCATGCGCGGCTGCTGATCGGCGAGGGATGCGAGCGCACGGCGGCAGCCTTTCTCAACCGCTTCAGCGCCGACGCGCAGCAGTTCTTCGAGGCCCCGGCCCAGGAGGCCCGCATGCACCTGGAGTCGGGCCGCCAGGACGCCGCCCTGGAAAGCTACCGCCAGGCCATCACCCGCAGCCCGCGCGACTGGCGGCTGCTGGGCGAGGTGGCCGAATTCGTGGGCCTGCAGCTGCGGGACTTTTCCGCCGGCATCGAGCTGGCGCGCAGCGCGCTGGACCTCAATCCCTGGCTCAGTACCTGGCTGTGGAATGTGCTGGGCGACTGCCTGTTCTGCCAGGAGCAGTTCGCGGCCGCGCATGAGGCCTACCTGCAGGCCGAAGGCATAGACCCGCGCGATGCGCGCACCCAGCTCAACCTGGCCTACACCTGGCAACAGCGCGGCGACCCGGCGCGCGCGCTGGCCTGCATCGCCCAGGGCCTGGCGGGGGATGCGCATGGCGTGCACACGCAGCGCCTGATGGAAAAGCAGCAGCAGATCCTGGCGCGGATCGCTGCCCTGCGCGCCTCGGAGCAGCAGCGGCTGGCCCAGCGCGCGGCACGGCTGCAGGGCGGGGCATAGGCCTGCCGGCAGCCCGCGGAAGTTCAGCGGTTGCGGCCCGCCAGCCGCACGGCCAATGCCGCCGCCGATGCCGCGCAGGCCAGGGCCACCACGCCGCTCCAGCCCCACTGCGCCAGGGCCAGGGCGCCCAGTGCCGAGCCCGAGGCCATGCCGATGAACACGCCCGTGAACAGCAGCGCATTGAGCCGGCTGCGTGCAGCGGGGTCCAGGCCATACACCAGGGTCTGGTGCGCCACCAGCGTGGCCTGGATGCCGAAGTCGAAACCGATGGCGCTGGCAACCAGCAGCGGCAGCTGTGCGCCGGCCGGCAGCCAGGGCGACAGTGCCAGCACGGCAAACGACGCCAGGGCCAGGCCCGCACCCAGGCAGGTCACGCGCTGCGGGCCGCTGCGGTC
>NZ_LFJT01000091.1:0-17925 GCF_001682645.1 Delftia sp. JD2 | reverse complement strand
CCGCCCCGTGCCGCCGCCCGTGCAGGAGGCGCCCCCCCGGCGCCTGCTGCACGGGCGCCTGTCGCCGCGCCAACGCCCGCACGCGTTCAGGTGCCTGTTCAGGCGCCTGTCCAGGCGCCGCCGCCTCCCGCACCCGTCATTCCCGAACGCGAACGCCCGCCGCGCCGCTACGTGCAGCAGCCCGTGGCCGGCGCCCCGGGGCTGGGCTGGCGGCTGGGCCCCGTGCGGCCCGTTTATGCGGCAACGCCGCCTGCCGGTGATGGCGGCGAAGGCGGCTGGCTGATCCTGCTGGAGCCGCCCGCCAACTCCCTGCCCCTGCCACCCGCCCAGCGCCCCGGCCCCGACTGCGCGCGCACCGCGCTGGAAGGCGACGCGGCCCGGCTGCTGGACAACATGCTGCGCGCGCTGAACCTGCAGGACCATCCGCGCCTGTACAGCGCCGCCCTGCACCGCGTGCAGCCTGCGGCCGAAGGACAGGAGGCGCCCGAGGTACCGGCGCTGCAGCCATCGCTGGAGGCGCTGCTGCGCGATCTGCGCCCGGCCTGCGTGCTGGTGCTGGGCCTGGCCACGGCGCGTGCCGTGCTGCAGCGCCAGGAGGCGCTGGGCCGCCTGCGCGCCGAGCCGCACCGCATTGCGGGCGTGCCCGCCGTGGTCAGCTACGACCCCAACTACCTGCTGCGCGCGCCCCAGGCCAAGGCTGGCGCCTGGGCCGACCTGTGCCATGCCCAGGCTTTTGTGACAGGCCGCCAGATGCCCCCTGGAGCCGCTTCCGAATAGCGCAGCCGGCCCGCATGCTGCAGCGCAACGCTGCATAATCCAACGCTTTGCATCTTGGAGAAAGCTCCGTGGAAACCTACCCCAGTTGGTAGCTTTCAACTCCCGGTTGGCCTGTGGGGTTGAAAGCACCTCCGATACCCCGCACGCCTGAGAAGAACACCTGGAGTGAGCCTATGCTCAACATCTTTACGCTGGCCAATGGCCGCCTGGTTCAAGAAGAGATCGAGTCGCTGGAGGAGCTGTCCCGCTTCAAGCCGATCTGGGTGGACCTGGAGTCGCCCACGGTCGAGGAAAAGCGCTGGATCAAGCAGCACTACGAGCTGTCCATCCCCGAGGATGCGATGGACGACGACATCGAGGAATCGGCCCGCTTCTACGAAGAAGACAACGGCGAGCTGCACATCCGCAGCGACTTCCTGATCGACGATGACGAGGACCCGCGTTCGGTGCGCGTGGCCTTCATCGTCAACGAGCACAACAAGAACCTGCGCAGCTGCGGCGTATTGTTCTCCATCCACGACGAGGACGTGCCGGTCTTTCGCCTGCTGCGCATGCGCGCACGCCGGGCGCCGGGCCTGATCGACGAGGCCAAGGACGTGCTGCTCAAGCTCTTCGACGCCGACGCCGAATACTCGGCCGACACGCTGGAGCGCATCTACGACGACCTCGAAAAAGCCAGCCAGATGGTGCTGTCCGGCGACGTGACCGACGACGTGGCCCGCGAGGTGCTGGGCGCCATCGCGCGCCAGGAAGACTTGAACGGCCGCATCCGCCGCAACGTCATGGACACGCGCCGCGCCGTCAGCTTCATGATGCGTTCCAAGATGCTCAATGCCGAGCAGTTCGAGGAAGCGCGCCAGATCCTGCGCGACATCGAATCGCTGGACAGCCACACGGCCTTCCTCTTCGACAAGATCAACTTCCTGATGGATGCCACGGTCGGCTTCATCAACATCAACCAGAACAAGATCATCAAGATCTTCTCGGTGGCCAGCGTGGCCCTGCTGCCGCCCACGCTGATCGCCAGCGTCTACGGCATGAACTTCAAGTTCATGCCCGAGCTGGAATGGGAGTTCGGCTACGTCTACGTCATCGGGCTCATGGTGCTCAGCGCCGTGGGGCCCATGCTCTACTTCCGCAAGCGCGGCTGGCTGAAGTAGCGACAGCCGGCCCCCTCGGGCCGGGCTTTCTTCAGGCCAGCGCCACGGCCTCGATCTCCACCTTCAACCCGAAATGCAGCGCCCCCGTGGGCACCACGGCGCGCGCGGGCCGGTGCGTGCCGGCCCAGTCTGCGTAGATGCGGTCGAAGGCCGGCCAGTGCGCCATGTCGTCCAGGTACACACGCACCTGCAGCAGCCGCGGCACGCCGCTGCCGGCCAGCTCCAGCGCCGCTGCCAGGTTGGCCAGCGCCTGCCTGGCCTGGTCCTCGAAACCGGCATCCACCAGGCGCGTGCCGTCGGGCCGTATGGGCAGCTGCCCTGACACGAAGACCAGCCCCTGGCCCGTGGCCGTGTGGCTGTAGTGGCCGCCCGGCGCAGGCAGGTTCGGCGATGCATGGCGCAGATCGATCCCGTTTTCACCAGCCATGGAGCCGCTCCCAGGTTTGCACCGAGCCATCTGCCGCAAGCGCCTGGTAGGCCGGGAACTGCGCGCCCGTGGCGCAGGCATGGTTGGGCAGGATGCGCAGCCGTGTGCCCAGGGGAAAGCGCGTGGCGATGTCGGCCTCCGCCGCGCCATCGGCCCGGGCCAGGATGCCGTGCTCCTGGTTGGCGCCCGTGAGCACGAAGCCCGGCATCACCCGCCCCTGCAGGTCGCAGACCTGGCCGTAGCCGAAATCCTGTTTCTGCCGGGCCGTTCCGCGGTCGCGGCTCATGGCCATCCAGCCCGCATCCACGATGGCCCAGCCCTTGTCGGCCTGGTGGCCGATCACGGTGGCGAGCACCGACAGCGCCACGTCCTCGGCCGTGCACACGCCGATGTTGCGCATCACCAGGTCGAAGAACACGTAGACGCCTGCGCGTACCTCGGTCACACCGTCCAGCCGGCTGGCCGCCAGCGCCGTGGGCGTGGAGCCCACGCTGACCACGGGGCAGGGCAGGCCGGCCGCGCGCAGGGCCTCGGCAGCCTGCACGCAGCCGGCGCGCTCGCGCTCGGCCAGGGCCTGCAGCGCCTCGGGCGTGTCCAGCTCGTAGCTGGAGCCTGCATGCGTGAGCACGCCGCCCAGGCGCATGCCGCCGTCGTGCAGCGTGCGGCCAATGGCCAGCAGCAGCGGCGTATCGTCTGCGCCCACGCCGGAGCGGTGGCCGTCGGTATCGATCTCTATCCACACCTCGAAGGCCTCGCCCTGCTCGCCGCCGAACGCGGCAATGGCCTGGGCCGCCGCCACGCTGTCCACGATGAGCTTGAGATCGCAGCCGCGCCGGCGCAGTTGCAGGGCCTGCGGCAGGCGGTGCGGCGCCATGCTGACTGCATAGAGGATGTCGGTGGTGCCTGCCGCAAAGAACTGCTCGGCCTCCTTCAAGGTGGAGACCGTGATGCCCGAGGCCCCGGCCGCACGCTGCGCGGCGGCCACGGGCACGCTCTTGCTGGTCTTCACATGGGGGCGCAGGCGCACGCCCTGCGCGTCCATGCGCTGCTGCATGCGGGCGATGTTGCGCTGCATGCGGTCGAGGTCGATCACGGCAGCGGGCGTGTCCAGCGTCAAAAGGGTGTCTTGCATGGTGGCTCCTGAAAGAGACTTGGCACAGTCAGCGGCCTGCGGCAAAACCGCGCAGCCAGGGCAAGGCGGGGGCCAGCGTGGAAGCTTCAGCTTCGGCGGCGGGCGCTCCATCGGGCCGCGACAGGCCCACGCGGTTGTGCCAGAAGGTGCGCAGGCCCACGGCCGAGGTGCCGAACAGGTCATAGCCCGATCCGGCCACGAAGGCGGCCTGGTCCGCAGGCAGCCCCAGCCGGTCCAGCGCCAGCTGGTAGGGCCGGGGGTCGGGCTTGTAGAAGCCTGCTGCTTCGGAGGTGACCACCACGTCCCAATCCACGCCCAGCAGCGCGGCGGCACGTTGACCCAGGCGCTCGGAGCAATTGGTCACCACGGCCAGGCGGCAGTGCGGGCGCAGGGCGGCCAGCAGCTCGCGTGCGCCATCCCAGGGCTGCAGCTGGTCCCATTGCGCCTCCAGCCGGTCGGCGGCCGAGGCGGGCAGGCCCCGGTTGCGGGCCGCGTCGCGCACCAGGTCTTCATAGGGCTGGTAGGCGCCGCAGCCATAGGTCAGGCGCAGGTACTCGGCGCGCCAGTCGCGCCCGGCGGCCTCGCTGCCGGCAGCGCTGTTCCAAACCGTCCAGGAGTCGAGCAAGGCGGTCAGCAGGTCAAAAAGCACGGCACGGGGCCAGGCGGCGGCGGTCGGTTCCGTCAGTGGGGCTGGGGTGTTCATGGCCTGGAACTGTACGGATGGAACCTGTGCCCGTGGTTAAATCCGCCGTCATCAATCGTTAAGGCAAATTGAATGATTGCCATCGAAGACCTGCAGCTTGCCGCCGCCCTGCTGCGCGAAAGCTCGCTGAGCGCCGCCGCCCGTGCGCTCGATGTGACGCCGCCCGCCCTGTCCATGCGGCTGCGCCGGCTGGAGGCCGAACTGGGCCTGTCCCTGGCCAACCGCAGCGCGCGGCGCCTGGCGCTGACGCCCGAGGGCGAGCGCTTCGCCCGCGAGGCCGTGCGGCTGCTGGGCCAGATCGAGGAGCTGCGCGACTCGCTGCACGGCGATGCCCGCCAGCTGGGCGGCACGCTGCGCATTGCCGCGCCCTTTGGCTACGGGCGCAGCCGGCTGGCCCCGGCCCTGGTGCCCTTCACGCGCCAGCACCCGCAACTGAAACTGCAGCTGGACCTGCGCGAAACGCCCTTCCCCGACCGCCACGATGCCGACGCCGTGGTCCATATCGGCGCGGTGCGCGACTCCTCCTGGGTCGCGCGCGAGCTGGCCGCCAACGACCGCTGGCTGTGCGCCAGCCCCGACTACCTGCGCCGCCACGGCACGCCCACCACGCCGCGCGAATTGCTGGAGCACGCCTGCATCTGCATCCGCGAGAACGAGGAAGACGTGACGCTGTGGCACCTGCGCCCCGCCGCCAGCCGGCGTGCCGCGGACGGCCAGACCCTGCGCGTGACGCCGTCCTACGTCACCAACGATGGCGGCGTGGCCCGCCACTGGGCCGAGCAGGGCCTGGGCCTGGTGCTGCGTTCGCAATGGGACATGGAGCAGGCCGTTGCCGAGGGCCGGCTGGTGCGCGTGCTGCACGACTGGCATTTCGGCAGCGCGCCCGTCACCCTGCTGGTGCCCACGCGCAAGGGCCGCACGGCGCGCGTACAGGCCCTGGTGACGTTTCTGGAGCAGTGCGCCGCAGCGGGCGCGCTGTAGTGCAGGTCAGGCCGTGCGCGCGGACCTGTCCCGGGCATCGCTGGCACTGTCGGTGCCCCGGCCGCGCTCGCGCAGCCACAGCACCAGGCCGCAGACCATGACCACCAGTTGCGTGCCCACCAGCAGGCTGAAGCCTGCGACGAACCCGCCACCGGCCGAATGCGAGGTCCAGCCGATGACGGCCCCCATGAGCGCAGGCATGAAGCCTGCCACCAGGGTCGCCGTGCCGTTGACGACGCCGTAGGCGCTGGCCACATGCTCGGGCCGCGCGCAGTACTGCACGGTGCTGGGAATGGCCGGGCTCATCAGGCCCCAGCAGAAGTTGGCGGCGATCAGGCAGTAGGCCGCCGCGTAGCGGTCGTCCATGTGGATGGCCAGCCAGATGGCCAGCGCCAGGCCCAGGCTGCCGCCGACGAAGATCAGCGGCACCTGGCGGCGCGGCAGGCGGTCGATGACGATGCCGCCGACCAGCACGGCCAGCACCGTGGCGTACTGGGGCAGCGAGGCCAGCCAGCCCATCTCGCGCAGCGAAAAGCCGCGCGACTCCAGATAGGCCGGCAGCCAGTTGCTGCTGCCCCAGAGGTAGGAGAAGAAGGCCGCCGACAGCACGGCCACCAGCACCAGATAGCGCGTGTGCATGGCGCCGCGCACGATCTGGCCGACCTGGCCCACCGCCTCGCCCAGCGAGCGCGGGCGCGGCATGCCGGTGTCCACGCGGGGCATGCGGATGAAGGCCAGCACCAGCGGAATGCCGATGGCCACATTGATCAGGCCCAGCACGTGGAACGAGGTCTGCCAGTCATGGCCGGCCACCAGGTAGCCGATCAGCGGATAGCCCACCGCCAGCCCCAGGCCCGTGCCCATGTTCACGAAGGAGTTGGGCAAGCCGTTCTCGTGGCTCTGGAAATGCGCCTTGATGTAGCTGCCCGCCAGCGAGTACAGCGGTCCTTCGGAGATGCCCAGCAGGATGCGCGAGGCCAGCAGCAGGCCATAGCTGTTCATGGCCGGGGACAGAAAGGACACGGCGCCCCACAGCAGCAGGCCGACCACCAGGCTTCGGCGCACGCCGAAGAGCGCCGCGCAAAACGGCGTCAACACGAAGGAAGAAACGCCGTAGCCCACCATGAAGGCCGTGGCCAGCAGGCCCTGGCGCGTGCGGTCGTCGTGCGTCAGCCCGATGTGGTCCAGAAATCCCTGGTCGAGGATGAGGATCGAAAGGTTGATCCGGTCCACATAGGAGATGGCGACGATGATGAAGAGGCTGATCACCCCCCACCAGCGGGCCGCACGCATATCTTTCATGGCAAGTCTCTATCGCCCGATGGGCTGTATCAGAAGAAGTGGCGCACGCCCACCTCGAAGCCGGAGGAGCGGCCGCCCAGCGTGGTGCCCGGGGCCGACAGGCCCTGCACGCCGATGGACTTGGCCGCGCCGTCCTTGTTCTTGAGGAAGGCCACCGTGCCGTAGACCTGGGTGCGCTTGGACAGGTTGTGCCCGTAGCCCACGCTGATCTTGTTCCAGTCGGCATTGCTGCCGTCGGTGTTGTAGTGGCCGTAGGAGGCCTTGAACTCGCCCATGCCCACGGGCGCGGTCACGCCCAGCTGCAGGGCGGTGACCTTGAGCGCGCCGCGCTTTTCAGTGGCCCACAGCAGCATGGGCTTGGCCACGCCGAAGTCCCAGCTCAGGCCCACGTTGCTGGCCGTGAGGTTGGTCGCATCGCTGTCGCCATAGAACTTGCCCGTGGCCAGCGCGCCGTTGAAGGGGCCCTGGCGGTAGCCGAAGCGCAGGCCGCGGTAGTCGCCCTGGTTCTTGTTGGGTGCGCTGCGCGCCTGCTCGCCCATGGCCACCTGCACCTGGCCGTAGAAGCCGCCCAGGTTCTGCGGCAGGAAGTAGCTGACCGCGTTGCTGATCTGGATGGGCGCGCCGCCCGTGGCCGTGCCCGTGCCGGGAATGCCCAGCATGGTGAAGCCCATGGTGCCGCCCACGCCGTTGGTGAGGAAGGGGTCGAAGATCAGCGTGCTCAGGAAGGTGGCCGAGTCATCGCGGCCCAGGCGCACTTCGCCGAAGTCGCCCGACAGGCTCACGGTGGAGCGGCGGTTGAAGCTCAGGCCGCCACCGCTGGCCTTGCCCGAGCCGCTGTCCACGTCCATGCCCGCCTCCAGCCAGAAGCCCGCACGCAGGCCGCCGCCCAGCTCTTCCGTGCCGCGAAAGCCGAGGCGGCTGATGTTGGCGCCGCCCGTGGACAGGCCGGTCTTGGACGGGCCGGAGCCGTTCAGGTGCGTGACGCCGACATCGACGACGCCGAAGATCTCGACCTTGGACTGCGCCGAAGCGGCACCGGGCAAGGACGCCAGGCAGGCTAGCGCCACGCCCAGCATGGGCGTATGGATGGTTTTCATGGGGTTGTCTCCTCTGGGGTGGTGGCTTGGGGGGCTTGGGGGTGGTGGGTTGTTGCCGTGCAGGTCTGATTGCCTGCTCAGATATCGAGCACTAAACGTTCGCTCTTGCAGCCGGAAACGCAGACCATCATCACTTTGTTGCTGGCCTTTTCCTTGGGGCTGAGCACCGAGTCGCGGTGGTCCGGAATGCCTTCGAGCACGCGCGTCTCGCAAGAGCCGCAGACGCCTTCGCAGCAGCTGTGGTCCATCTGGATGCCGGCATCCAGCAGGGTGTCGAGCAGCGACTTCTCGGGCGTGATCTCGATGAAGCGGCCGCTGCGCTTGAGCTCCACCGTGTAGTTGCTGCGCGCGTCATCGGCGGCCTTGACCTCCACGGGCGTGAAGCGCTCGATATGGGCGTTGGCGTGGCCCAGCTCGGCGCAGAACTTCTCGAAGGCGTCCAGCATGGGCGTGGGGCCGCAGGCGTAGTGGTGCGTGCCCGCATCGGGCTGCCGTTGGGCCAGCAGCGCGCGCAGGTCGGGCGGGCCACCGGCCTCGCTGTCGAAGTGCAGGTGCAGCGGCATGCCCAGCGCCTGCAGCTCTTCCAGGAAGGCCGCGCCCTTGCGCTCGCGGGCGAAGTACAGCATCTCGAACGAGCGGCCCTGGCCCTTGAGCCGGCGCGCCATGCACAGCAGCGGCGTGATGCCGATGCCGCCGGCCACCAGCACGGTGTGCGCGGCGCTTTCGTCCAGCGCGAAATGGTTGCGCGGCTCGGAGATGGTGATGGGCATGCCCACACGCAGCGACTCGTGCACGCAGCGCGAGCCGCCTCGGCTGGCGCGGTCGCGCAGCACGCCGACCACGTAGCGGTGGCGCTCCTCGCTGGGGTTGCTCAGCGAGTAGCTGCGCACCAGGCCGTTGGGCAGGTGCAGATCGATGTGCGAGCCCGGCGTGAAGGCGGGAAACTCCCCGCCCGCCACGGGCCGCAGGTCCACGCTGATGGTGTCCTGGGCCTCGAAGCGCAGCGTGTGCACGAAGGCCTGGAGGTTGGTGCTCATGATGCGGCGCCTTCGTCGATCTGCTCCTGGGCCAGGCGGCGCAGGTGGCGGCGCAGGCGCACCAGGCCGATGTCGTGCTGGTAGAGGTTCTCGCGCTCGTTGGCGTCCAGCTCCATCTGCTCCATCATGATCCGGTCCTGCTCCAGCACGGCCCAGTGGCGCGCCTCCAGGCGGTTGCGGTACAGGAAGCGCCAGGTGTCGCGCATCCAGCCCTGCACCTTGCGGCAGCGCCAGAAGAAAACGGCGCACAGGTCGGCGCTGATGGGCGTGACGCAGGCCACGATGGCGAAGTTGCCGCCGGGGCCGCCGGTCTTGGGATAGGGGATCTCCAGGCGCATCCAGTGCACGCCCGTGCTGCCCCACTCGGTCCAGTCGAAGTTCACGCCGCGCTGGCCCACTTTCTCGAAGACGAAGCCATCATCGGTCTCGCGCACCTGGAACGTGGCCTTGCTGTCGCCCTCGGCCATGGAGTGCGACTGCTTGTGCAGGAAGGTGCCGTGCATGGGGTCCATGACGTTGTCCAGCGCATAGCGGTAGTCGCTGCGCCACTCGGCATAGCACAGGAAGTTGGAGTACTCGGGCGAGGTCAGCTCCTCGGGCAGCGTGAACTCGGGCGCCTCGTCAACGGCCTTGTCGCTGTTGTAGAGAAAGATGGCGCCATGGGCCTCGCGCGCATGGAAGGCCAGCGCCGCGCGCGAGCCTTCGAGCTTGCAGCCGGGGCTGCCGGGCACCTTGGTCACCGTGCCGTCGCCGCGCACTTCCACGCCGTGGTAGGGGCAGGCCAGGCGGTCGCCCAGGATGACGCCCTGCGACAGCGGCGCGCCGCGGTGCGGGCAATGGTCTTCCAGCGCGTGGACCTGGCCGGCGGCATCGCGCCACAGCGCGATCTTGCGGCCGAAGCGGCGCACCGACACGGGCTGGGTCTTCACGAAGTCCGAGGGGCAGACCGCGTACCAGAGGTTCTTCAGGCCTTTGTTGAGCAGGCCGTCCACCGGATCGATGGTGATGGTTTGTACGTTCATGGGGCTCTCCAGTCCTGCTCGGTATCAATAGCCCAGCCGCGCCATCAGCGCCTGGAAGCTGTCTTCGGTCCAGGCCTGGCCGTTCTCGCCAGCGGGGCCGCTGCGGTTGAGATAGGCCACCAGTTCGGGCAGGGTCTGCACGCCTTCGCCGAAGGCGCGTTCGATGGAATCGCCCAGCAGGTCTTCCATCAGGGTGGGGGCACGTTCGCGCGCCTGGTGCGGCTCGAGATAGCGATCAGCGGCCATGGTTCTCTCCTTCGAAAACTGTCTTGTGTGGGGGGTGCTCAATCAGCCCTGATATCCAGGTCTTTGATGAGCTTGCCGAAGCGGTTGAAGTCCGCTGCATTGGTCTTCTCAAGCCTCGCGGGCTCGCCGCCTGCTGGCAGCGCGCCGAAGGTGGCCATCTTGGAGACCACGTCGGGCATCTTCAGGATCTCGTTGAGGTGCGTGTTCAGCAGCTTCACGGTCTCGGGCGACAAGCCCTTGGGGCCGAACAGGCCCTGCCATGCGGACACTTCCACGTCCTTGACGCCCAGCTCGGCCAGGGTGGGCACATTGGGGGCCAGCGCGCTGCGCTGGCTGTCTGCCACGGCCAGGGCGGTGACCTTGCCGCCGATGTAGGGCGCAATCGGGCCCCAGGTCATGAAGGTCGTGGGCACATGGCCGCCGATCAGGTCGTTGACGGCGGGTGCCACGCCCTTGTAGGGGATGTGGGCGATGCGCGTGCCGGCGGCGCGGTTGAACATCTCGCCCAGGATGTGCATGGGCGAGCCGCTGCCGGGGCTGGCGTAGGTCAGGCCGTCGCGCTTGCCCTGGGCGATCAGGGTCTTCATGTCCTTGATGCCCGAGGCCTGGTTGGTGGCCACGAACATGGGCTGCACGCTGGTCTGCACGATGGGCGTGAAGCCGTGCAGCACGTCGTAGCTGGAGCCCGAGGCCGTCTTGAGCACGAACTGCGCAATGGCGAAGGTATTGGGCGCCAGCAGCAGGGTGTAGCCGTCCGGCGCGGCCTTGGCCACATGCACGCTGCCGATGGTGCCGCTGGCACCGGGGCGGTTGTCCACCAGCACGGGCTGGCCCAGGCGCGTGGACAGCTTCTCGGCATACAGGCGCGCCATGGCATCGGTGTCGCCACCGGCCGGATAGGCCACGATGATGGTGATGGGCTTGGCCGGATAGGCCTGGGCCATCGCGGTGCCGGACAGCGTGGCTGCAGCCAGGAATGCAGCGGCAAGAGAAACCTGGCGACGTGTCTTGTTCATGGTGGGGGCCGTGGGGTGGTTGGGTTGTGGGGTGAGCCGTCAGGCGCGGTCTCAATGCCGCTTGTCGGTGATGAACTTGCCGTCCGATGTGCCAACGCCCTTTTGGCGCCGGGTGTTGCCGTCGATGCCGCCATCGATGGCCCATTCGGCAAACACCGTGGGGCCGGGCTCGAACTCGCGCGGCTGCCAGTCGGCGGTGAGCTGGTCCTCGTCGGCGTAGTACTCGACCAGGGCGCCGGCCGGATTGCGGAAGTACCAGAAATAGGCCGAGGACACGGGATGGCGGCCCGGGCCCAGCTGGGTGTCCCAGCCGCAGCGCGAGATGTGCATGCCGCCGCCGAAGACCTCGTGGATGTCGCGCACCGTGAAGGCCACGTGGTTCAGGCCCGCGTCCTTGGCCGGGCGCTGCAGCAGGAAGATGTCGTGGTGGCCGCCGTCAGGCGCGCAGCGCAGGAAGGCGCCGCGCTCGGGGTAGCGGTCCGAGGCTGCGAAGCCGAAGTTGTCCACGTAGAAGCGCTCGCAGGCCTGCACGTCCTTGACGAAGAACACCACATGGCCGACCTCGATGGGCTGGGCGCGTTCGTAGGCGGGGCTGGCCTGGTTGACGCGGTCCTTGCGGTTCCAGGTGTTGTAGGCGGCGCCTTGCACATCCACATCACGCTTTTGCGTGACCTGCAGGCGCACGGACAGGCCGTTGGGGTCGGTGCAGCCTATGCGCCCCTGGCCCTGTGTGAAGCCCGGCAGTGCGGCAATGCGGCTGGCGTACAGCGCAAGGTCCGCCTCGCTTTCCACGCCCCAGACCACTTCGCGCAGCGTGGGGCCGGCCTCGATGGCGGGCGGCAGATCGGGATGGTCCACGGCGGCCACGATCACGCGGCAGCCGTTGAGGGTCTCGAACACCAGCCGGTCGTCCGCTTCCTGCACCAGCGCCAGGCCCCAGTCCAGGAAGAAGCGGCGGCAGGTGGCCAGGTCGTCCGCGCCGTAGGTGATTTCGTCTATGCCCAGTACGCTCATGTCGTGCTCCTTCAATTTGCCCAAGCGATGGGGCTCTCGTTCAAGCCCCAGTACATGCTCTTTTGCTCCATGTACTGCTGTATGCCCAGCCGTCCCTTCTCGCGGCCCAGGCCGCTGTCGCGCCAGCCGCCGAAGGGCGTGGAGATGGAAAACTGCTTGTAGGTGTTGATCCAGACCGTGCCGGCCTGCACGGCGCGGCCAATGCGCCAGGCGCTCTTGTAGTCGCGCGTCCAGATGCCGGCGGCCAGCGCGTAGACGCTGTCGTTGGCCTGGGCAAGCAGGTCGTCCTCGTTGTCGAAGGGCATGGCCACGAGCACGGGGCCGAAGATTTCCTGCTGGCAGATCTGCCAGTCGTTCTTCACGCCGTCGATGATGGTCGGGCGGTAGTAGTAGCCGCGCTCGAACTGCGCGCCCTCGGGCCGCTGGCCGCCCGTGAGCAGCCGGCCGCCCTCGGACAGGCCCAGGGCCACATAGCTTTCTATGGATTCGCGGTGCTTGGCGGTGATCAGCGGCCCCATCTGCGTGCGCTCGTCGGCCGGGTCGCCCACCTGCAGCGCGGCGGCCTTGGCCGTGAGGCGCTGCATGAATTCGGCATGCAGGCTGCGCGCCACGAACAGGCGCGAGCCCGCAATGCACGACTCGCCCGAGGAGCTGAAGATGCCGTAGAGCACGCCGTTGACGGCATGGTCGATGTCGGCATCGGCCAGCACCATGGTGGCCGACTTGCCGCCCAGCTCCAGCGAGACCGGCATCATCTTGTCGGCCGCGATGTGGGCGATGTGCTTGCCCGTGGACGTGCCGCCCGTGAACGACACGCGCTTGACCAGGGGATGCTTGGTGATGGCATCGCCAATCACCGAGCCACGGCCCGGCAGCACGCTGACCAGGCCCTTGGGAACGCCGGCCTCTTCGCAGATCTTCGCCAGCTCCAGCGCCAGCAGCGGCGTGGCCTCGGCGGGCTTGACGACCACGGCGTTGCCGGCGGCCAGCGCGGGCGCCAGCTTTTGCGCCTCGCTGGCGATCGGCGAGTTCCACGGCGTGATGGCTGCCACCACGCCCATGGGCTCGTACACGCTCATGGTCATGAAGTCGCCGCGCGAGGGCGTGATGGCTTCCTCCATGGTCTCGCAGGCGGCTGCAAAGAACTGGAAGGTGGCGGCGGCGCTGGCCACCAGCATGCGTGTTTCCTTGATGGGCTTGCCGTTGTCCAGGCGCTGCAGCTGGGCCAGGGGCTCGGCGCGCTCGCGGATCAGCTGGGCCACGCGGTGCAGCACGGCCGCGCGCTCATGGGGCTTTTTCTGGGCCCAGCCGCTGGTGCGGAAGGCGTGGTCGGCCTTCTGGATGGCCTCCTCCACATCCTCCAGGCTGGGCGCGCGCAGGCGGCCCACCACTTCGCCGGTGGCGGGATAGAGCGTGGTGGATTCGCCACCGCCGCCCAGGCGCCATTCGCCGGCGATATTGATGGGGAGCAGTTCCAGGTTCGACATGGTGAGCCTCTCTCGTTCGTTCGAATCCAGCCGCCTCAGGCGGCCTTGGACGCCGTGGTGGTGGCCGGGATCTGGTCCAGCTTGTTCACGGGCGGGCCCGAGAACGTGGCCTTGAAGCTGCCGATGGCGCGCATGTCGATCTCCAGCAGGAAGGGGCCCTTCTTCGGCCAGGCCGAGGCCAGCACGGCCGGCAGCTCGTCAAGGTTCTGCACGCGGGCATGGGGCAGCTGGATGGAGGCGCACAGCTGCGCGTAGTCGGGCGTGTGCAGTTCCACATAGCAGCGGCGGCCGCCGTAGGAGGCGTCCTGGATGTTCTGGATCACGCCGTAGCGCTGGTCGTTCATCAGCACGATCAGGGTGTCGCACTCTTCCTGCACCAGCGTGGCCAGCTCGCCCAGGTTCAGGATGAAGCCGCCATCGCCCGCCAGGCCCAGCGTCTTGCGGCCCGAGCCGCTGACCGCCGCGCCCACGGCCGCGCCGATGGCCATGGGCATGCCCATGCCGATGCCGCCGCCCGTGGCGTGCACGCCCGCGTTGGGCTCGAAAAAGCGCAGCTCGCGGTTGCCCCAGGTGCTGTTGGAGACGGTCACGTCGCGCACCCAGTTGAAGTTGCGGCCCACGGCCTTTTGCAGCTCCTGCACCAGCACGCTGTACGGGCCCAGGCCGTCGCGCATGGTGGCCACGGCCTCGTCGTGCACCTGGCGCAGATCGGCCAGCAGCTCGGGGTCGGCCTTGTAGCCGCGCGCCTCCAGCCGGTCGGCCAGGCCCGTCAGCGCCAGGGCCGAGTCGCCGCAGACAAAGCCGTCGTCGGCGTAGCAGCGGCCCTGCTGGGCGGCGTCCACATCGATGCGCAGCAGCGGGCGCGGCAGCTTCAGCTCGTACTTCAGCGTCTCATTGCTGCGCAGGCGCGTGCCCACGGCCAGCATGGCGTCGCAGCGCTGGTAGAAGGCCTCCACGGGCTTTTGGATGTTGTAGGCGCCCAGCGAGGCCGGATCGTCCTCGGCCACGATGCCGCGGCCCTGGCCCGTGCTGACGATGCCGAAGCCCAGCGCCTTCAGACGCTGCACGGCAGCGACTGCGTGGCGTGCGCCACCACCCAGCCACAGCAGCGGGCGGCGCGCCTTGGCCAGCGTGTCGGCCAGCGCATCCAGCGATGCCTCGCTGGGTGCCAGCACGGCCACCGGCAGCGGCGACAGGTCGGCCGGCATGTCGATCACGGTCTGCTGGATGTCGATGGGAATCTCCACGCTCACCGGGCCCGTGGGCGCGGTCATGGCGGCCTGCACGGCGGCCTTCAGGGTGGACAGGCAGGTCTCGGCGCTGCGCACGCGGAACGCCGCCTTGGACACGGCGCCCAGCATGGTCAGCTGGTCGGGCGCCTCGTGGATGTACGACAGCTTCTGGTCCAGGTACTGCGTCTCGATCTGGCCCGTGATGTGCAGCAGCGGCGTGCCGGCCGTATAGGCCTCCACCAGGCTGCCGGCAATGTTGCCGGCGGCCGGGCCGGTGCTGGTGATGCACACGCCCAGGCTGGAGGTGGAACGCGCGCAGGCATCGGCCATGTTGCCGGCCCCGGCCTCGCCGCGCGCCATCACGAAGCGGACATGGCCGCGCGCATTCATCGCGTCCAGGATGGGCATGTTGTGGATGGAGATCACCCCGAACGCGGCCTGCACGCCGCAGTGTTCGAGGAACTGGGCCACAACGGCGCCGACGGTGATTTTGGATGCGGAAGAAGTCATGTTCTGCTTTGAATCGGGTGAAGGGGCTGGAGCACTACGCTTGCCGTGCAAGGCCACCGGAGACGTCGATGTGGCTGCCGGTCGTGTAGGAGGACAGGGGCGTGGCGAGATAGAAGATGGCGCGCGCGGCCTCGTCGGGCGAGCCCAGGCGGCCCAGCGGAATGGACTTCTTGCGGGCGAGGTCGGCGCTCCAGGCGTTCCAGTCCTGGCTGCGGTCCTCGCGCGCCTCGAAGCGGCGGCGCCACTGGCCGGACTCGATCAGGCCGACCAGGATGCCGTTGACGCGCACGCCCTTGGGCGCGAACTCGGTGGCCATGGAGCGCACCAGGTTCTTGAGGCCGGCGCGCGCGGCCGAGGTGGCCACCATGTGCGGCTCGGGCTGCGAGGCCAGCAGCGAATTGACGCAGACGATGGCCGGCTGCGCCGTGCGCTCGAGCTGCGGCAAAAAGGCGCGCGTGGGATGCAATACCGAGAAGAACTTCAGGTGCAGCTCCTCGGTCCAGGCCGCATCGTCGGTGCTGGCAAACGTCGAGACCCGGCCCTGGCCCGCGTTGTTCACGAGGATGGAGGCCGGACCCAGCGCAGCCTCGCTGTCGCGCGCAAATTGCTGCACCTGGGCGGCGTCGAGCACGTCGCAGGCCTGGGCGAACAGGCGGGCCTCGGGATGGCGCCCGCGCAGTTGCTGCACGGCCTGCTCCAGGCGTTCGGCGCTGCGCCCGCACAGGGCGACACGCGCGCCCTGCGACAGCAGCAGATCGACCGTGGCCAGGCCAATGCCCGAAGAGCCGCCGGTGACGACGGCCGTGGTGTCCTTGAGTTGGGAATCAAACATGGCCGCCTCCTGCGCGCCGGGAATTGAGGGAAAGCAGCTGTGCCGTCTGCGTTTGCGTTTGCGTTTGCGTTTGCGTTTGCGTTTGCGGGCGGTAGTTCAGCAGCTCGGACAGCTCGGCCGCCGCGTCGCAGACGCCGGCGATCAGGGTCTCGGCACGGCCCTCCTCCACATGGGGCGCGGGGACCGTCGTGCCCAGCGCCGCCACCACGCGGCCGCTGTGGTCGCGCACGGGGGCGGCGATGGTGCAGATGGAGCTTTCGTAGAAGCCTTCGCTGAACACATGGCCGCGCTCGCGGTCGGCCTCGACCAGGTTGAACAGGTCCAGCACCGTGCGCGGCGTCTTGGGCGTGTGCGCTTCCAGGTGCTCTTCGGGATAGAGCGCGCGCAGCTCGGGCAGGGACAGATCGGCCAGCAGCACGCGGCCCAGGGCCGTGGCGTGGGCAGGCAGGCGCGTGCCCACGCGTACCGAACTGGTCAGCGGCGTGGGCGGCGTGACCTTGGCTACGTAGACGATGGAGCGGCCATCGCGCACCACGATGTTGCAGGGATAGCGGATCTCGCCGCACAGCCGCGCGATCACGGGCTGGCCCAGCTCGGTCAGGTCCATGGACGACAGGAACTCGAAGCCCAGGCGCAGCACGGACAGGCCCAGCCGGTAGTCATTGCTGCCCTCGGCACGCTGCAGAAAGCCCATGGCCTCCAGCGTGTTGAGCATGCGGAAAATCGTGGCGCGCGGCAGCTGCAGGCGGCGGGCCAGCTCGGGCGCGCCCAGCGTGGCATTGCCGCGCCCGAACTCCTGCAGCAGGCGCAAGCCGCGCTCCAGCGCGGGCACCATGTACTTGTCGGCGCCGTTGTCCGCGCTCTCGGCGCTCTCGGCATTCCCGGAAGGGGTGGTGTCGGTCATGGCGAAACCCCTTCAATTCATGACGAAGCCGCCGTTGACGGGCAGCACCTGCCCCGTCACGAAGCGCGCGCCATCGGACAGCGCATAGGCCACGGCGCCCGACACATCCTCGGGCCGCTGCTCGCGCTGCAGCGCGCGCTGGTCGATGTACAGGCGGTGGCGGTGCTCGGGCACGTATTCCGTGGCCTCCACCAGCACCAGGCCCGGCGCCACGGCGTTGATGGTGATGCCGTCGGCCCCCAGCTCGCGCGCCATGGAACGCGTCATGGCCATCACCGCGCCCTTGCTGGCCACATAGGCCATCAGGTTGGGGGCGCCCCACATCGCGGTGTCGGACGCCAGGTTCACGATGGCGCCCCGGCCGCTGTCGCGCAGCGCGGCGCGGCAGGCGCGCGTCATCAGCCACACGCCGCGCACGTTCACGTTCATCACCTGGTCCCACTTGTCCAGATCGATGTCGTCCATGCCCTTGCCGCCCGAATCGGTCACGGCCGCGTTGTTCACCAGGCCGTCCAGCCCGCCCAGCGCCTGCACGGCCTGCTGCGCGCAGCGCTCTATCGACTCCGGATTGCCGGCATCCAGCCCGAAGCCATGGGCCTCGAAGCCCTGCGCACGCAGCCGGGCCACGGACTCGGCCAGCAGCTCCTCGCGCAGATCGGCCATGGCGACACGCGCGCCCTGCTCGCAAAAGGCCTTGGCGAACGCAAAGCCCAGGCCGCGCGCCGAGCCTGTGACGAGGATGCGGCGGCCGGCAAGCTGGCCTGTGGAGGGCGTGGTGTTCATGGCGTACCTCAATCGAAGGGGGTTTGTGTCTGTTTCAAATTTGAAATGACACTTTTTTCTTGAAACAAGCGTGAGTTTAGGACTGATGGTTCGGGGTGGGATTGGGGAAAACACGGAGGCGTGTGGGAAATGGATGACAGAGGTGTGTCTGGGTGTGTGTTTTTTCGGGGGCTTTTTTGATGCGTCCTTGATGCTTCCTTGGTCTGCTTTGGACGCATGCCCGGCCGGCGGGCAGAGGCCGGGTTTCGGCCCGGCGGCCGACC
>NZ_LFJT01000090.1:0-17965 GCF_001682645.1 Delftia sp. JD2 | reverse complement strand
CGCCAAAGGAAAGTAGGCAAAGCAAAGGCGACCCGAATGCCCGCGACCCCTTCGCTGCGCTGCGGGGCAACCTGCATCGGGCCGCCTGCGGGGTTCGCCGCAGAACTCACTGCGCGCTGCGCGCTCCGTTCAGACAACTGCGGCGAGTCAGTTGACGAAGCAGTCCTGTCCTTCGGCAGGACTGCAACCCCGCAGGCGGCCCGACGCAGGCGCTGACATACGGGGAGTGGGCTCGGGCCTTCGCTGCGCTGGGCCCGGGTCAGGGGGGTGCGCTGCTTTTGACGTAGGGGGAGCAGCCCACGGCGACGACTTCGCCGCTGGTTTCGCTGGCCAGCATGTCGGCGCTGTTGCGGATGGTGCGCAGGGCGCTGGCGAGCACGTCCAGGCGGTTGCTGGTTTCGGGCGTTTCCAGCCACAGCAGGGCCATGCGGGAGAGTGCCGAGATTTCGGCACAGCCTTGCTGTACCAGGCGGTCCACCTCGGTCACGACCTGGGTGAAATGCTCGGCGCTGGGTGGGGGTCTGGGTGTCATGGCTCGGCTCTCCTTGCAAAGGTGAGGCGGGCCATCGAGATGGATGCGATGTACATGGTTCCGTGCTCCTATTCGAGACTGAACCACCAGGCCGGGTTTTCAAGCTCAGCAATGGTGGACGGGATGTTGAAAACACGAGAATAGTCGTGCGGGCAGCCTTGCGGTGAGCCCCATCCCGTCCCAAACCGTTCGGATGCAGGCAAGCGCCCACGATCCAAGCAAATCAGACGTGACAAGGCCTCGCTATCGGGGAGGCCGCTCCGCTATTCTTCAAAGGTGTTTTCAAGCACCAGCCCCTTAACAGGGGGCTGGTGCGGATTGTGGCATAGCGACTGGAGTTGCTCCAGCGGGGCTGGCATGACCTGGCAGGTCATGGACTCGGGGGCGGTGGCGGCGGAGCATCGGTGGGGCCGGCTTGCGAGGTGCATGCCCGGCAATCCACAAGGAGTGCTGATGCCGATGTTTTCCCATGCCCGTTTCCTGCCCCGCACCCTGTGGGCCGACGCCATCTGCTGCGCCGCTGCCGGCGCGGTGCAGCTGGCCTTTGCGCAGCCGCTGGCCGTTGTCACGGGGTTGCCGCAGGCGCTGCTGCTGGGCACGGGGTGCTTCTTGCTGGCCTGGGCCTGCGTGGCTGGCTGGGGCGCTTGCCGCATGCCGCGCAGCAGGGGGCTGGTGGCGCTTGCCGTGTTCGGCAACTTCGGCTGGGCCCTGGCCTGCGGGGTTGTGCTGTACAGCGGCGTGCTGGAGCCTGCGCCCGCAGGCTGGGCATGGGTGCTGGGCCAGGCGGCCATCGGCGTGGCGCTGGGCGATCTGCAGTGCGCGGGGTTGTGGCGCAGCCGGGCTTCGCTGGCCGGTTCGATGACAGCCCTGTGAAAGCCTGCCGCTTTTGCTGCGCGGACAGCGTTGTCCGCGTGTGACTATCGCCAATGGACCACAGCATCCGCGGGCACTTCTGGGCACAATGGAAATCAGAGTCTTGGTACATGCCCAGCAGCCCGGAAAAAGGCGGCGCGCATGTGCCTTCCCAGAGTTTCATCCAGGAGTCTCACGATGCGCCACGAATATGAAAACACCCTCAAGTCCTTTGCTGCGGCGGGGGGCAAGAAGGGCAAGTTCTTCTCCCTGCCTGAACTGGCAAGGCAATATCCACAGGTCCGGCGATTGCCCGTGTCGCTGCGCATCGTGCTGGAGTCCGTGCTGCGCAACTGCGATGGCAACAAGGTGACGCGCGAGCATGTGGAGCAGCTGGCGAACTGGAAGCCCCAGGCCGAGCGCGTGGACGAGATCCCCTTCGTGGTATCGCGCGTGGTGCTGCAGGATTTCACGGGCGTGCCGTTGCTGGCCGACCTGGCCGCCATGCGCAGCACGGCCGCCAGGCTGGGCAAGAAGCCCAAGTCCATCGAGCCGCTGGTGCCCGTGGACCTGGTGGTGGACCACTCCATCATGGTGGACTACTTCGGCACCAAGAAGGCGCTGGACCTGAACATGAAGCTGGAGTTCCAGCGCAACAAGGAGCGCTACCAGTTCATGAAGTGGGGCATGCAGGCCTTCGACACCTTCGGCGTGGTGCCGCCGGGCTTCGGCATCGTCCACCAGGTGAACCTGGAGTACCTGGCGCGCGGCGTGCACAAGACCAAGGACGGCGTGCACTACCCCGACACCCTGGTGGGCACGGACAGCCACACGACCATGATCAACGGCATCGGCGTGGTGGGCTGGGGCGTGGGCGGCATCGAGGCCGAGGCGGCCATGCTGGGCCAGCCCGTGTACTTCCTCACGCCCGATGTGGTGGGCTTCGAGCTGTCGGGCCAGCTGCGCGAGGGCGTGACGGCCACCGACCTGGTGCTGTCGGTGACCGAGATCCTGCGCCGCGAGAAGGTGGTGGGCAAGTTCGTGGAGTTCTTCGGCGAAGGCACGCGCACCCTGGCGCTGCCCGACCGCGCCACCATCGGCAACATGGCGCCCGAGTACGGTGCCACCATGGGCTTTTTCCCCGTCGATGAAAAAACCATCGACTACTTCAGGGGCACGGGCCGCAGCAAGGCCGAGATCGAGGCCTTCGAGGGCTATTTCCGCGCGCAGGAGCTGTTCGGCGTGCCGGCCGCCGGCGAGATCGACTACTCGCATGTGGTGCGTCTGGACCTGGGCACGGTGGCGCCCAGCCTGGCCGGACCCAAGCGCCCGCAGGACCGCATCGAGCTGGGCAATGTGTCGTCCAAGTTCGATGAGCTGTTCAGCGCCCCTGCGGCGCACAACGGGTTCAACCAGCCGATGGAGCGGCTGGGCCGGAGCTTTCGCGTAGGCGGTGGCGGTGAGGGCGAGGTGGCGCCCGAGACGCCGGCCCATCCGCCCGGCGCGCAGCGCTCGCTGGCCGAGATGGAGGCCAACAAGCCCAAGCTGGAGGCCGCCCACAGCGAGGCGCCGGTCGATGCCCCCACGCCGCCCAAGCGCCTGAGCATCGCCAACGGCGACGTGCTGATTGCCGCCATCACCAGCTGCACCAACACCTCCAACCCCAGCGTGATGCTGGCCGCCGGCCTGCTGGCCAAGAAGGCGGTGAAGGCCGGGCTCACGGTGCAGCCGCACATCAAGACCTCTCTGGCGCCGGGCTCGCGCGTGGTGACCGAGTATTTGACCGAAGCCGGCCTGCTGCCCTACCTGGAAAAGCTGGGCTTTGCGCTGGCCGGCTACGGCTGCACCACCTGCATCGGCAACGCGGGCGACCTCACGCCGGAGCTCAACGAGGCCATCACCAGCAACGACCTGGTCTGCGCGGCCGTGCTGTCGGGCAACCGCAACTTCGAGGCGCGCATCCACCCCAACATCAAGGCCAACTTCCTGGCCAGCCCGCCCCTGGTCGTGGCCTATGCCATTGCCGGCACGGTGCGCCGCGACCTGATGACCGAGCCCGTGGGCCAGGGCAAGAACGGCCGTGACATCTACCTGGGCGACATCTGGCCGACCAGCGAAGAGATCCACGCGCTGATGAAGTACGCCATGAACGGCAAGGCCTTCCGCGAGAACTACGAGAAGGTGCGCTCCGAGCCCGGCAAGCTCTGGGAAAAGATCCACGGCGTGACGGGCGCCACCTATACCTGGCCCGAGAGCACCTACATTGCCGAGCCGCCGTTCTTCGATGATTTCCGGCTTGAGCTGGAAGCGCCCGCCGCTGGCGCCGAAGGCTCCAACCCCTACGTGGTGCACGGCGCGCGCGTGATGGCGCTGTTCGGCGACTCCATCACCACCGACCACATCTCGCCGGCCGGCTCCATCAAGGAAAGCTCGCCCGCAGGCCAGTGGCTGCTGGCCCACGGCGTGCAAAAGGCCGACTTCAACAGCTACGGCTCGCGGCGCGGCAACCATGAGGTGATGATGCGCGGCACCTTTGCCAACGTGCGCATCAAGAACCTGATGATTCCGGCGCAGGCCGATGGCTCGCGCGAGGAGGGCGGCCTGACGCTGTACCGCGACGGCACGGGCCAGGTCACCAAGATGCCCATCTACGACGCGGCCATGAAGTACCAGGCCGAGGGCCGTGCCACCGTGATCTTCGCGGGCGAGGAATACGGCACGGGATCGAGCCGCGACTGGGCCGCCAAGGGCACGCAGCTGCTGGGCATCAAGGCCGTGGTGGCGCGCAGCTTCGAGCGCATCCACCGTTCCAACCTGGTGGGCATGGGCGTGTTGCCGCTGCAGTTCCTGGGCACGGACAGCTGGCAGACCCTGGGCCTGACGGGCGAGGAGTTCGTGGAAGTGATTCCCGCCGCCGACCTGGCGCCGCAAAGCGAGGCCCAGCTGGTGATCACGCGTGCCGACGGCAGCAAGCAGACCGTGGTGGTCAAGCTGCGCATCGACACGCCCATCGAGGTGGACTACTACCGGCACGGCGGCATCCTGCCGTACGTTCTCAGGCAGCTCCTTGAATGAAGTTGGAAACCCCCTGAGCCGCTATGCGGCTTCCCCCTGGAAGGGGGACGACACCCTGGCGGCGGGGCGGCCCTTGCTCGGTGTCCCTCGCGTTTGGGTCACGCCAGTTTTGGACATAGTGAACTGAGCAAGGGTGTGGCGTTTATGGCTGCTGCCCCAGCCTGCCCACGCTGTCGCGCAGGTGGGCCAGCAGCGATTCGACCAGGGGCTGCACATGGCCCGGGTGCCACATGGCCTGCATCTGCGACTGCGGGTGCCGGCCCTGGATGGGCACGAAGGCCAGCCCCGGAAAGCCCACGCGCTGCAGGCAGGACGGAACCAGGGACACGCCCTGGCCCAGCGACACCATGGACAGCACGGACAGCCAGTGCCGCACCTCGTGGTGCAGGTCGGGCGTGAAGCCTTCGCTCTGGCAGATCTGCCAGATCTGCTGGTGGTAGTCGGGCGAGACCTGGCGCGAGAACAGCACCATGCGCTCGCCCGCCAGCTGGCGCACCTGCAGCATGCGCTGGCCGGCCAGCGCATGGCCTGCGGGCAGGCAGGCCATGAAGGGCTCGCTCACCAGGGTGTGTGATTGCAGGCCGGGCGCGGGGCGCGTGGCGTGCAGCAGGCCCAGGTCCAGCCGCTCCTGCTGCAGGGAGGCGATCTGCTCTGCGCTGTTGAGCTCCAGCATGTCGATGCGCACCAGCGGGTGCCGGGCGCGAAAGCTCTCCAGCGCCTCGGGCAGCCCGCGGTAGATGGCTGAACCCACAAAGCCCAGCCGGATGCGGCCCTGCACGCCGTCGGCGATGGCGCGCATGTCCTGGCGCACGCGCTGGGCCTGTTCCATGATGTCCTGGGCCTGCACGCGCAGGTGCTTGCCGGCGGCCGTGAGCCGCACCTCCTTGCTGGTGCGCTCGAACAGCTGGGCGCCCAGCTCTTCCTCCAACTGGCGGATGGCCACGCTCAGCGGCGGCTGGGAGATGGACAGGCGCTGGGCTGCGCGGCTGAAGTGCAGCTCCTCGGCCAGCACCAGAAAGTACCTCAGTTGTCTCAGCTCCATGGCGTTCTATCCGGTTTGACTATTGATCAATACGTTATCGATATTTGACTCGAATAGAACTGTTTCCAAGAATGGGGGCATCCCCAAGACCCGGAGCCCATGCGCCCGGGCCCGGTTCCCGCACAGGAGACAGACCATGAACCCCGAACCGCAGGCGCTGGCCGCCATGCAGTCTTCCCCCGCCCAGGCTTTCCAGGCCGTGCCCGACCGCCACGGCAGCAACCTGTACACCACCGATTCGCAGTTGCAGCCGCTGTTGGCGCTGTACCTGCCGCCCGAGGTGAACGCGCACCTGCAGCCCCATCTGGAGCGCATGGGCGCGCTGGCCGGCCGCGAGATCGATGAATGGGCGCTGACCGCCGACCGCAATCCGCCCGAGCTGGAGCACCGCGACCGCACGGGGCGCGATGCGCAGCGCATCGTCAAGCACCCGGCCTATGTGGAGATGGAGCGCATTGCCTATGGCGAGTTCGGCCTGGCCGTCATGTCGCACCGCACGGGCGTGCTGGGCTGGGATGGCAAGCTGCCGCCGCTGGCCAAGTACGCGCTGACCTATCTGTTCGTGCAGGCCGAGTTCGGCCTGTGCTGTCCGCTGTCCATGACGGACTCGCTGGCGCGCACGCTGCGCAAGTACGGCGAGCCGGCCCTGGTCGAGAAGTACTGGCCGCGCATGACGCAGCTGCGCTTCGAGGACCAGGCCCAGGGCGCCATGTTCATGACCGAGCAGGCGGCCGGCTCGGACATCTCCAACACCCAGACGCTGGCCCGCCCGGCCGCCGACGGCAGCTGGCGCCTGTCCGGCGACAAGTGGTTCTGCTCCAACCCCGATGCCGACTTCGCCATGGTGCTGGCGCGCGTGGAAGGCGCGTCGGCGGGCATGAAGGGCATCTCGCTGTTCCTGCTGCCGCGCCGGCTCGATGACGGCTCGGCCAACCACTACCGCATCGTGCGGCTCAAGCACAAGCTGGGCACGCGCTCCATGGCCAGCGGCGAGATCGTGCTCGACGGCGCCGTCGCCTACCTGGTGGGCGAGCAGGGTCGGGGCTTCGTGCAGATGGCCGACATGGTGAACAACTCGCGCTTGTCCAACGGCGTGCGCTCGGCCGGGCTGATGCGCCGCGCCGTGGCCGAGGCCGAGTACGTGGCGCGTGAGCGCCGCGCCTTCGGAAAGGCCCTGCAGGACATGCCGCTGATGCAGCGCCAGCTCGACAAGCTGCGCATCTACTCCGAGCAGGCCCGCACCATGGTGCTGCAGACGGCCCAGGCGCTGCAGCGTTCGGACGCAGGCGAAGACGGCGCCTACGCGCTGCTGCGCATCCTCACGCCCATGATCAAGTTCCGCGCCTGCCGCGACGCGCGCAAGGTCACGGGCGACGCCATGGAAGTGCGCGGCGGCTGCGGCTACATCGAGGAATGGAGCGACCCGCGCCTGGTGCGCGACTCCCACCTGGGATCGATCTGGGAAGGCACCAGCAACATCGTGGCGCTGGACGTGATCCGCGCCATCAAGCGCGAAGGCTCTCTGCCCGTGCTGCGCGACCACGCGGCCCAGTTGCTGGCCCAGACCGAGGCGGCCACGGACTTCAAGGCCGCGCTGTCGGCCAGCATGGACAAGGCTGCGGCCCTGGCCCTGCGCGCGGCCGAGGAGGGCGGTGACCGCCTGGCGCGCGCCGCCGCCTCGGGCCTGTACCACTGCTTCACGGCCACGGCCATGGCCTGGGAGGCCTCGTGCACACGCAGTGCCGAACGCATGCGCTGGGCCCAGCTGGTGCTGCTGCACCGCGTGCTGCCGCGCGACCCGCTGGCGGCAGGCGACCTGCCCGAAGGCTGGACACGCTGAGCCCATTGACCGCACCGACCCAGAACACACATCCCGTCCACAGGGATGACCGCACAAGTACCGGAGACAAACACCATGCCTTGCACTGACCCGAAGCCGTCCTTCCAGAAACGCCGATTCCTGTGGGCCTGTGCGCTCGCCGCCACCGCCGCGCTGCCGGCCGCCGCCCTGGCCGAACGCTTTCCCGAGCGGCCCATCAGCTTCGTCGTTCCCTTCCCGCCCGGCGGGCCCACGGACGCCATGGCCCGCACGCTGGCGATATCGCTGACCGAGACGCTGGGCCAGAGCGTGATCGTGGAGAACAAGGCCGGTGCGGGCGGCAACATTGGTGCCGACTTCGTGGCGCGCGCCAGGCCCGACGGCTACACCATCATGTTCGGCACCTCGGGGCCGCTGGCCATCAACAAGCACCTGTACCGCAAGATCAACTACGACCCGCAGACCAGCTTCGCGCCCATCATCCGCGTGGGCCACCTGCCCAATGTGCTGGTGGTCAATCCGGCGACCAAGGCCACCACCGTGCAGGAGCTGATTGCGCAGGACAAGGCCAAGCCGGGCAGCCTGGACTATGCGTCCTCGGGCAACGGCGCTTCCTCGCACCTGGCGGGCGTGCTGTTCAACAAGATGGCCGGCACCTCGCTGCAGCACATCCCGTACAAGGGCACGGGGCCGGCGCTCAACGACCTGCTGGCGGGGCAGGTGAACATGACCTTCACCGACATCCTCACCGCCATGCCCTACATCAAGGCCGGCAAGTTCAAGGCCATTGGCGTGGCCACGGAAAAGCGCTCCCAGGCCATGCCCGATATTCCCACCATCGCCGAGCAGGGCCTGCCCGGCTACGACGTGAGCGTGTTCTTCGGCGTGGTGGCACCGGCCGGCACGCCGGCCGACCGCATCGAGACGCTGAACGCGGCCTTCCGCAAGGCCCTGAGCAGCGAGCGCATCCGCAAGACCTTTGCCGACCAGGGGCTGGAGCCGGCATCGGATCTGTCGCCAGCGGGGCTGTCGACCTTCATCGCGCAGGAAGTGACCAAGTGGAAGGCTGTGGTCGATGCCTCCGGCGCCAAACTGGATTGAATAGATGGAGAACACCCCCTGAGCGGCTACGCCGCTTCCCCCTCTCTCGCACGCGGGAGTGGGACGGCGCCTCCGCTGCGGGGCGGCCCTTGCTGGGCGCCCCAGTGGCTTGAAACACGCCAGTCTTGCACCTTGTGCCAATGAAGAAAGAAACTTTATGAGCAGAGCCAATGGTGCCCTCCAGGGCATCCGTGTCCTCGACCTCTCCCGCATTCTTGGTGGCCCGCTGTGCGGCCAGATCCTGGGCGACCACGGTGCCGACGTGCTCAAGGTGGAGCCGCCGCAGGGCGACGATACGCGCGCCTGGGGGCCGCCGTTCCAGGACGGTGTCTCTTCCTACTACCGGGGCCTGAACCGCAACAAGCGGCTGCAGTTCCTGGACCTGTCCCAGCCCGAAGGCCAGCAGGCCGTGCTGGCGCTGATGGAGCAGGCCGACGTGGTGGTGGAGAACTTCAAGATCGGCACCATGGAGAAATGGGGCATTGGCTGGGAGCAGGTGCGCGAGCGCTTTCCGCGCCTCATCTGGTGCCGCGTCAGCGGCTTCGGCGCCGATGGCCCGTTGGGTGCCTGGCCCGGCTATGACGCGGCCATCCAGGCCATGACGGGGCTGATGAGCGTCAACGGCGAGGCCGGCGGCGATCCGCTGCGCGTGGGCCTGCCGGTGGTGGACATGGTCACGGGCATGAACGGCGTCATCGGCGTGCTGCTGGCGCTGCAGGAGCGCCAGCGCAGCGGCCTGGGCCAGCTGGTCGATGTCTCGCTGTACGACAGCGGCATCTCGCTGCTGCACCCGCATGCGGGCAACTGGTTCATGAGCGGCAGGACGCCGGGGCGCTCGGGCAACGCCCATCCCAACATCTACCCCTACGACAGCTTTGCCACGGGCACCACGCCAGTCTTCCTGGCCGTGGGCAACGACCGCCAGTTCCGCCTGCTGTGCGAGCACCTGGGATGCCCGCAACTGGCGGCCGACGAGCGCTTTGCCACGGCCGGCCAGCGTTCCCACCACCGCGATGCGCTCAAGCCGCTGCTGGAGCAGGCCTTGCAGGCCAGCGACGGCCCCGCGCTGGCCGATGCGCTGATGGCCATCGGCGTGCCCGCCGCGCCCGTGCTGGGCGTGGACGCGGCGCTCAACCACCCGCATACCCTGCACCGCGAGATGGTGGTGGAGATGGAGGGCGGCTACCGGGGCCTGGGCGCGCCCGTCAAGCTCAGCCGCACGCCGGCCAGCTACCGGCATGCGCCGCTGGCCGAGGGCGACAGTTTCGAGTGATTTGCGTGGTGCGCTCAGGGCACGATGGGGCGCAGTTGCGCGTCAGCCATGCCCACCAGCAGCGCGCGCCCGTCGGGCTCCACGCGGAACTCGCCGTAGCGGGCCTGCTCCCAGCGCTGGCCATCGCCTTCGCGGAAGTACCAGGCATCCGTCACCAGCGTCCACCGGCCGCCGCGCGGGGTGAGTTCAAAGCGCTGCTCGCCGGGCGCCAGCGGCTCGCTGGCCGTGCCGGTGCGCAGCCACTGCACCACGCCCTGCTCATCGAGCTTGCCGATGGCGTAGAGGCGTCCGCTGCGCAGGTTCTCTTTCTCCACGTCCCTGTCCTCGGAAGGCAGGCGGAAGTTCAGGCGCATGTAGTCGCCCTGCATCAGGGAGCGCGGGTCCACCGGCGCCAGTTCCACGAACACCTTGCGGCCCTGGGCGATGGTGCGTTCCTTCTGCGCAATGCCGATATTGGCCACCGCCAGCGTGCAGGCCGCCGTCAGCACCACCAGCCACGGCGCCCAGCGCTGCAGGGGCACGGCGCCCGATGCGGCGGCGGTCGCCGCGCTGCCTGGCAGGGATGCGGCGCGCGGCCCTGCCCAGGCCAGCAGGCCCAGCAAGGCGCCGCAGCCGGCCAGCACCAGGGCCTTGGTGGCCAGTGGCCAGGCCAGCTGGTAGTAGAAGCTGCCCACGATCCAGGCCGCAGCCAGGGCGGCCGCTGCGGCCTGCCGCCAGCGGCCGCTGGTGCCGGTCACCGCCAGCGCCAGCAGGCAGGCGCCCAGCCAGGGCAGGAAGGCACTCAGCACGGCCAGCACCACGGCAGCCACGGCGGCGCGCGGCTGCCGCAGCGTGGGCCATGCGCGCTGGGCGAACCAGGCGGCTGCCAGGGCCAGCACGGCCGAGCCGGCCTGCGTCAGAACGCCCATGGAGATGTTCGGGGCGGCTTCCTGCGCCAGCTCGCCTGCCAGGCCGCCGCCCAGCACGCCGGCCACCATGAAGCTCCTGCCGGACAGAAAGGCCAGGCCAGCCAGCACCGCCAGCAGCCAGCCCGTGGCAAAGGGCTCCAGCGCCGCCGCCATGCGGGTCTGTGTCGCAGACTGCCCCAGCGCGCGCCACTGGGCTGCCAGCAGCAGCATCCAGAGCAGCAGCGCCGCATGCACGATGACCCAGGTCGGCAGGCCTGCGTACAGGGTGGATGGATCGTTGTCCGGCCAGAGCATGGTGCAAAACAGCAGCGCGCAGGCGGCGCCCAGCAGCACGCGCAGCCAGGGCCTTGGAATGGCGGCCGTGCAGGCCAGCGCAATCGCCAGGCCTATCGCGCCCGCAGCCTGCCCCGACAGGTCGCGCGCCAGGCCAAAGCCCAGCAGGCCTGCGCCGGTCAGCATGGCCGGCAGGGCCAGCTGCTCCAGGAAGACGGGCAGCTCCTCGGCGCGCAGCACGGCCACCGCTGCGGCCAGCATCATGGCGCCGATCACATAGGTGCCGGCGC
Source organism: Delftia sp. JD2 (assembly GCF_001682645.1). Taxonomy (NCBI): domain Bacteria; kingdom Pseudomonadati; phylum Pseudomonadota; class Betaproteobacteria; order Burkholderiales; family Comamonadaceae; genus Delftia; species Delftia sp. JD2. Next base: position 6,800 of record NZ_LFJT01000090.1, on the reverse strand, counting down.
CGCGCTCTATCCAGTCGGACAGGGCAAACGCAAACAGAATCAGCAAGGGCAGAAGGGCCAGCCAGGCGCCCAGCGCCGTGAGCAGCACCACCGCCCAATGGCGGTCGTTGGCGGCAGGGCGGCGGTCCTGCAAGGCGGCAGGCGGCAGGATGCCCTGGTCCACGGCCTGGCGCAGCAGGGTGTCGTGTTCGTGGCTCATTGAAGGCCTCCTTCCGCGTTGCGTGACATTCGAAGCACCAGGCTGACCGTGGCCGCCAGCAGGCACGCAGCGCCCAGGCCCACGAGCAGCAGCATGCCCGTGAAGTCCGCCCCCAGTTTCTCCAGCAGCAGGTAGACCAGGCCGCACACCAGCAGCACGTTCAGGCCCAGCGCCGCACCGCTGAGCAGGAAGATGTCGAAATGCCTGCGCAGGCCCGCCAGCGCCGCCGCGCCTGCCAGCAGCACCAGCCCCAGCGGGTACTGCGGCGCCACCGTGCTGTGGAACAGCCCGCTGATGGCGGTGGAGGTGATCATCGCCAGCGCCAGCGCGCCCGCGCCGCGCAAGGCCCACAGCCCCGCGCCCGTGAAGCGCCGCAGGGCCGGTGCCATGACCGCGGTGACGGCAAGGGCGGCGCCCAGGGCCACGGCATGGACGCCCAGGTCGCGCGACTCCACCTCCCAGAACTGCGGCGTATGGGCCTGCGCCCACAGCGCAATGCCCGTCATGGCAACCACCACCCAGGGCACCCAGACGCCATCGCTGCGCGCCGCCAGGGCCAGCGGCAGGGTCAGCGCTGCCCACAGCGCAAACAGCTGCCAGGGGTCCGCTCCCGTCTGGTAGGTCTGCCCGAAAAAGGCGAATAGCGCACCCGTGCCCAGCAGCGCCAGCACCGACAGCGGCACGCGCGCCGCCGCGCGCCATGCCGCGCCAAGACACATCACGAGCACGAAGCCCTGCAGCAGGGCAAAGCGCTGCATGCGGCCCATGCTCTCCCAATTGGCGGCAATCCACAGCACGATGCCCAGCCCACCCAGCGCCGCGCCCAGCAAGGCCACCACGGGCCACAGGCGTGTTCTGAGCGCAGCCGGTTCCTGCTCGAATCCCGCCAGTGCAAACAGCTGCACGGCGGCCTTGCGGTCCAGGCCATGTTGGCGGACAAGGTCATGCAATAGGGGGCGCAGGTTCATGGTGCGGACGTTCCTTGGCTTGAAGAGTCGGATGCCCGACTGTGCCAGAACCTCGCGTGCATGGATGGCGGCGCAGGACGGCATTCCGGCGAGCCGGGGGAGCCGTGGGAAGATCGCGGCCAGAGTCCTGCCATCCTCTTGCCGTTGCTCCTTTGCCCAATCCTGCCGACATGCCTTTCCTGCCTGCCCCTTGCCCCGGTGCGCAAACGCACCAGCACCAGCACCCACAACCTGCAGGGCAGGCGCGATGAAGCGCGGCGATGCGCTGGACGGGCAGATCGAGTGGCAGCCCGTCACCCGGCCTGCCGCCATCGCGCTGACGGCCTTTGCCGCCTGGATCATCTGGGGCCACTTCTTCAGCCAGGGTCACTGGCTGCTGCTGCTGGACAATGCCAACCTGGCACTGCACGAAGCCGGGCATCCGCTGGTGGCCCTGTTCTCGCAGCATCTCTCGGTCTACGGCGGCACGCTGTTCCAGCTGCTGTTCCCGGCCCTGTTCATGCGCCATTTCCACAGGCAGGGCCAGCGCACGGGCTGGATTGCCGCGCTGATGTGGCTGGGAGAGAGCCTCATGAACGTGGCCCACTACATGAAGGACGCGCGCGCCCAGGTGCTGCCGCTGGTGGGCGGGGGCGACCATGACTGGACGGAAATCTTCAGCCGCTGGGGCGTGCTCCAGGCCGATGTGCGCATCGGCACGCTGACGGCGCTGCTGGGTCTGTGCCTGGTGCTGTGGGGGCTGCGGCTTGCCGTTGCGGCGCTGCGCTCGCCGCAGGCCTGACCCGCCATCTGATACGGTCGAATCCGCTGCATCTGCTGCTACCGCCAGGGCAGGGCGCTGGGCATAGTCCAGGCAGTCCCCGGCAATTCATGACAAGCCCGCATCAAGGGCGCACCGGCCGGGGCGAGGGCCCCGCATGTCAGAACGACCGAAACCGCTTCCCGATGAAACCGCCGCAGCCCCCCGGCCGCGGCCCGCGCCACGCAAGGTGATTCCCATCGCCGATGCCAGCGCGGATTCCCCGCTGTTCGAATCGCGCAGGAAGATCCAGCCGCGCTCCATCACGGGGCGCTTCACCCATTGGCGCTGGGCCATGGTCTGGCTCACGCAGCTGTTCTTCTATGGCATTCCCTGGCTGCAGATCCATGGCCGGCAGGCCCTGCTGTTCGACCTGGAGCAGCGGCGCTTCTACGTCTTCGGCTGGCTGCTGTATCCGCAGGACTTCATCTACCTGGCGGTGCTGCTCATCGTCTCGGCACTGGCGCTGTTCCTGTTCACCACGGTGGCCGGGCGGCTGTGGTGCGGCTTTTCCTGCCCGCAGACGGTCTACACCGAGCTGTTCATGTGGGTGGAGCGCCGGCTGGAGGGCGACCGCAGCGCGCGGCTGCGGCTGGACGGCAGCGGCTGGAGCGCGGAGAAGATCGCGCGGCGCGGTGGCAAGCATGCGCTGTGGCTGCTGATCTCGCTGTGGACGGGGCTGACCTTTGTCGGCTACTTCGTGCCCATCCGCAGCCTGCTGCCCGAGGTGCTGGCGCTGACCGGCGCATGGCAGATCTTCTGGGTGCTGTTCTATGCGCTGGCCACCTACGGCAACGCGGGCTTCCTGCGCGAGCAGGTCTGCAAGCACATGTGCCCCTATGCGCGCTTCCAGAGCGCCATGTTCGACAAGGACACCCTGGTCGTCACCTACGACACCGCGCGCGGCGAGTCGCGCGGCCCGCGCCACAAGGGGGTGGACTACCGGGCCCAGGGGCTTGGCGACTGCATCGACTGCACGCTGTGCGTGCAGGTCTGCCCGGTGGGCATCGACATACGCGACGGCCTGCAGTACGAATGCATCGGCTGCGGCCTGTGCATCGACGCCTGCAACAGCGTCATGGACCGCATGCACTACCCGCGCGGGCTGATCCGCCTGTCCACGCAGAACGGCGTGGCCCGGGGCTGGCGCCAGAGCGAGCTGGTGCGCCGCATCTTCCGCCCGCGTGTGCTCATCTACGGCACGGCGCTGGTGGCCATCTCCACGGCCATGGTGGCCAGCCTGGCGCTGCGCACGCCGCTGAAGGTGGACGTGGTGCGCGACCGGGGCACGCTGTCGCGCATCGTGGCCGGCGGCCAGATCGAGAACATCTACCGCGTGCAGATCGGCAATGCCACGGAGCAGGACCAGCGCTATGTGCTGTCGGCCTCGGGCATCGAAGGCCTGCGCGTGGCTTCTGAGACCGAGGTGGACGTGGGCGCGGCCCAGGACCGCTGGGTCGTGGTGCGGCTGCAGGCGCCCTATGGCGCGGCCGGCCCTGGCTCGCACGGCGTGGAGATCACGGCCACGGCGGTGGGTGACCCGGCGCTTTCCAAGCAGGCGCACAGCACGTTCCTGGTGCCGCGCTGAGGGGCCGGTTGGATGGATTGATTCAGGAGTACAGCGCAGTTGTTGTGCACGATGCCTGGTCCGCTGCAGCGCGGACTGGCATCGGTTTTGAGGCCCCGGAAGTTTGTTCCGGGGCCTTTTTTTCCGTCCATCTGGCGCCGAAGGGCGGCCCCCCAGGCGACTCCCGGGCGACACGATCTGGTGTAAATGCTCATAGGGAAATCCGCAGACCCCGCTATGGTGGGCGGCTGTTTTCCGTCCCGCGTATGAACAAGAAACCTGCCTCCCCCGACAACGTCTTTTCCGAGTCCAGCGCCTCCGCATCGCTGGCCGCCTCCACCACCACAACCAGCACCACCGACAGCAGCCCGGCAGCGGCCACGCCCAAGCCCACGCCCTTTCGCTCCGCCCTGATCCGCTCCGGCACCATCCGTGCCACCACGCGCAGCTTCCTGCATGCCCTGGGCCAGGACGACGAAGACATAGAGCGCCCGCACATCGGCGTGTTCCACACGGGCGGGGAGATGAGCCCCTGCAACCTCAACCTGCGCGACCAGGCCCAGCATGCCAAGACCGGCATCTATGCCGGGGGCGGTACGCCGCATGAATGCCCGGTGGTGTCGGTCAGCGACGGGCTGACCATGGCGCATTCGGGCATGCGGTTCTCGCTGGTCTCGCGCGAGCTGATCGCCGACAGCGTGGAGGCCTCGGTGCGCGGCCACCAGTGGGATGGCATCTTCGCCATCGGCGCCTGCGACAAGAACCTGCCGGGGCTGATGATGGGCATGGTGCGCTGCAATGTGCCCAGCGTCTTCGTGCATGGCGGCTCGGCCCTGCCGGGGCAGGCGCCCGGCGTGCACGGGCGCGACCTGAACGTGGTCGATACCTACGAGACCATCGGCCAGGTGCTGGCCGGCACCGCCACGGCGCAGGACCTGGAGGCCATGAGCCGCGCCTGCCTGCCCACGGCCGGCGCTTGCGCAGGCCAGTTCACGGCCAACACCATGGGCATGGTGAGCGAGGCGCTGGGCCTGGCGCCCATCGGCTCCAGCATGGTGCCCGCCGTGTTCAGCGAGCGCGCACCGCTGATGCGCCGCGCCGCCCGCCAGCTCATGCAGGCCGTGTGGGCCAGCGCCGAAGGCGGCGGCCCGCTGCCGCGCGACATCATCACGCGCCGGGCGCTGGAGAATGCCTGCGCCGTGGTCAGCGCCACGGGCGGATCGACCAATGCCGCCCTGCACCTGCCGGCCATCGCGCACGAGGCCGGCATCCGCTTCCACCTGGACGACGTGGCCGAGATCTTCGCGCGCACGCCGCTGATCGCCGACCTGCGTCCCGGCGGGCGCTTCCTGGCGCGCGACGTGTACTACATCGGTGGCGCCGGCGTGATCCTGCGCACGCTGATGGAGCAGGGCTTTGTCCACGGCGATGCGCTCACCTTCACGGGCCGCACCCTGGCCGAAGAACTGGCCGATGCCGCGCCGCCCGATGGCGAGGTGGTGCGCACGCCCGGCAATCCCATCACGCGCGACGGTGGCCTGACCGTGCTCAAGGGCAACCTCTGCCCCGATGGCGCGTTGCTGAAGACGGCCGGCCTCAAGACCCTGGTGCACCGGGGCCCGGCGCGCGTCTTCGAGTCCGAGGAACAGGCCCAGGCCGCCGTGCAGGCCATGCAGTACGCGGCCGGCGATGTCATCGTCATCCGCAACGAAGGCCCGCGCGGCAGCCCCGGCATGCGCGAGATGCTGGGCATCACCGCGCTGCTGTATGGCCAGGGCATGGGCGACAAGGTGGCCCTGCTGACCGATGGACGCTTCTCTGGCGCCACGCGCGGCCTGTGCATCGGCTACGCAGGCCCCGAGGCCGCCGACAACGGCCCCATTGCCGCGCTGCGCGACGGCGACCTCATTGCCATCGACGCCCGCGCCGATGCGCGCAGCATCACGGTGGAAATCGGCGAGGCCGAACTGGCCGCACGTCTGGAGCAATCAGCCGCCGCGCGCCGCCAGGCCCCGCCGCTGGGCGGCGTGCTGGAAAAATACGCGCTCACCGTGCGCCCGGCCCACCAGGGTGCGGTCACGCATTCGGGCCAGGTGGTCTGGCTGCGCGACGACAGTTGAAGCCGCCGGGCTGGCACGCATTTCCCCCGCTGTTCCCCCACTGTTTTTTTCAGAGTTTCAATTTCAACCGGAGACATACGCATGAACATCGACCGCCGCCAATGGCTGGGCACCGCTGGAGCGGGTGCGCTGCTGGCCAGCCTGGGCCAGCAGGCCTGGGCGCAGGCCCAGGGCCCCATCGAGACCCTGAACATCATCACCGGCTTCGCGGCCGGAGGCACCTCGGACGCCATCTGCCGCCGCGTGGGCACCAAGCTGTCGGGCTATGCCAAGACCGCCGTGGTTGAAAACCGCACCGGCGCGGGCGGTCAGATCGCCATCAGCTACGTCAAGGGCCGGCCCGCAGACGGCGCCACCTTGCTGCAGACGCCCACGTCCATGCTGTCCATCTACCCGCACATCTACAAGAAGCTGCCCTATGACCCGGTGGCCGACCTGGCGCCAGTCACCGTGGGCTGCATCTTCGATTTCGGCTTTGCCGTCGGCCCCGCCGTGCCCGCCAGCGTGACCACCGTGCCCGAATTCTTCGCCTGGGCCAAGGCCAACCCCGCAGGCGCCAACTTCGGCTCGCCCGCTCCCGGCTCCACCCCGCACTTCATCGGCGCCCTGCTGGGCCAGCATGCCGGCGTGGACTTCAAGCACGCCGGCTACCGCGGCACCCAGCCCGCGCTGCTGGACATGCTGGGCGGCAACGTCTCCGCCGTCTGCGGCCCCGTGGGCGACATGCTGCAGCACCTGGCCGGCGGCAAGATGCGCATCCTGGGCGTCAGCGGCGCCAAGCGCAGCCGCTTCGCACCCCAGGTCCCCACGCTGGTGGAGCAGGGCTACAAGGACATGGCGCACAGCGAATGGTTCGCCTTCTTCGTGCCCGCCAAGACACCCGCCGAGACCGTGCAGCGCCTGAACGGCCACATGCGCAAGGCCCTGGCCACGCCCGACGTGGTGGACAGCCTGGCCACCTTCGGCCTGGACGCCCAATCCTCCACCCCCGCCGAACTGGCCGCGCTGCTGCAGTCGGAACTCGCCAAATGGGGCCCCATCGTCAAGCGCGTGGGATTCACAGCTGAGGGCTAAAAAGAATAAAACGGGCCGAGCGAAGCGACGGCCCGCCCCATGCCCACTCCCGTATGTCAGCGCCTGCGTCGGG
>NZ_LFJT01000089.1:0-18204 GCF_001682645.1 Delftia sp. JD2 | reverse complement strand
TCAAAGAAGGCGACCCGGATGTCCGCGACCCTCCGCTTCGCTGCGGGCAACCTGCGTCGTGGCGGTTGCGGGGTTCGCCGTGAAACTCACTTCGCGCTGCACGCTACGTTCAGACATCACGGCGAGTCAGATGACGAAGCAAGCCTGTCCTTCGGCAGGCTTGCAACCCCGCAACCGCCACGCCGCAGGCGCGGGCATACGGGTTGGGCTCCGTAGAACAGCCGGTGTTTCACGGCGCAGCCTTGTGCCCTGACTTTCCGGCTGCGCTGCGCAGGTCGGCCACCTGGGCGGCGGTCACATCGGCAGGCTGGCCGCCCAGGGTGGCGCGGGTGTAGTTGGCCAGGGCGGCGACTTCGCCATCGGTCAGCTCCTGCATGAAGCCGGGCATGCCGGGCAGGGGCGTGGGGCCCTGCTGGGTGGCCGGGTGCTTGGGCAGGCCGACGAGGATGGCCAGCACCAGGTTGCGGGCGTCGGCCTGGCGCACGGTGCTGTTGCCCTTGAGCGGGGGCATGGTGAGGCTGCGGCCCAGGCCCTCGCTGCCGTGGCAGCTGGCGCACAGCGCCATGTAGTGGCCCCGGCCCGCGTCCAGCGTGCCCGCACCGTTGCCGGCGCCATTGCCCGCGCTGTTGCCGGTGCCGGAATCCGGGGGCGCGGCGGCCGGCAGGGGCTGGGGCGCGGGCGGGTTGTCGCCCAGCAGGAAGGTGGACAGCGCCGTCATGTCCTCGGCCGTGAGGTACCGGGTGCTGTTGGCGATGACCTCGTGCATTTCATCGAAGGCGCTGCCGTGGGCCGAGAAGCCCGTCTGCAGGAACTGGGCCATGCCCTCGCGCGTCCAGCCGCGTGCGGCCAGGGCTTCGGCGGTGATGCCGGGGGCCGTGAACAGCGACAGCGTGCCGCCCTGCAGCCAGCGGTCCTTCTGCATCTGGCCGAACATGCCGCGCGGCGTGTGGCATTCGGCGCAGTGGCCCATGACATTGCCCAGGTACTGCCCGCGCAGCCAGGCCGGGCTCTGGCCCTGCGAGCCCACGGGCAGGGGCGCGCTGGACAGGAACAGCGTCTTCCAGCCGAACATGAGCACGCGCAGGTTGAAGGGGAAGGGCAGGGCGGGCTTGGTGTTGGGCTGGGCCACGGGCCGGATGTTCATCAGGTAGCCGTAGATCAGGTCCGAGTCTTCGCGGCTCATCAGGTGGTAGGAGGCATAGGGCATGGCCGGGTAGAGCTGGCGCCCGCCCGGTGCCGTGCCGCGGGTGACGGCGGCGTGGAATTCCTCGGCCGTCCAGCGGCCTATGCCGTGGTCGGGGTCGGGGGTGATGTTGGTGCCGTAGAGGGTGCCGAAGGGCGTGGGCAGGGGCTTGCCGCCCGCAAAGGGCTGGCCTTCCCGGGCGCCACCCATGCCACCCACCCCGTCATGGCAGGCCATGCAGTCGGCGGCGCGCGCCAGGTACAGGCCCTGGGCCAGCTGCTGCGGGCTGCGGTGCACGGCCTGCGGCTCGCGCTGCGGCACATGGGGCCGGTTGCCCCAGACGGCGGCAATGGCAAACAGCACGGCCAGCAGCAGGAGGATGAGCAGCAGCCCGCGCCAGCGGCGCCTGGGCCTGCGCGGTGGCGGGGGGCGGGCACCGCTGTAGTCGGCAGGTGGCGCGGCGGTGGCGGCGGTGGGGGAGGCTGCGCTGGGGTCGGCGGCGGACATGGCGCTCATCCTTTCAAGGTCAGCCCGGGCGTGTTCAGGACCAGGTCCTTCACGGCCGCGTAGTAGCGCACATAGCCGGTGCAGCGGCACAGGTGGGGCTGCAGCGCCTCGCCCACGACCTGTTCCACATCGGCCGCGCGGATGGGCGCCTTGGCCAGGCGCTCGACCAGCACCGTGGCCGCGATGACGAAGCCCGGCGTGCAGTAGCCGCACTGGAAGCTGAAATGCTCCAGGTACTTCTGCTGCACGGGGCTGATGGCGATGACCTTGCGCGGCTGGCCCGAGGTGCCTGGGGCGCCCGGGGCTGATGGGGGCGCGGTGTCCGCGCCGGCCGGGTCGGCAATGCCTTCGATGGTGCGGACCTTGCGGCCCTGGAAGTAGTGGGCGCCGGTGATGCAGGTGCGCATTTCGCGGCTGCCCTCGGGACCGTCCACGATGACGGTGCAGGCCCGGCATTCGCCGATGCCGCAGCCCAGGCGCGAGCCGGTGAGGTTCAGGTATTCGTGCAGGAAGTCGATCATGGGCATGCCTTCGGGCACGTCCATGGGGCCGACGGTCTGGCCGTTGACGGTCAGCGACAAGGGGCGCGGGACAAGGCTCATGGTGCGAGTGCCTCCCTGATCTTTTGCGGGGTCACGGGCAGGTCGTGGAAGCGCTTGCCAATGGCGTGGTGCAGTCCGTTGACGATGGCGGCGACGATGGGAATCATCACCACCTCGGCAATGCCCTTGGGCGGATCGGTGTCCGACAGCGGTGCCAGCAGCTCGGCCGTCTGCTTCCAGACCGCCACCTCGCTGCCGCGCGGCAGGTGGTAGCGGTGGAAGTTCCAGTTGCCGTCGCCGGGGCCGCCCTCGTACAGCGGCATGGTTTCGTACAGCGCATGGCCTATGCCCATGGCGATGCCGCCTTCGAGCTGGCCGTGCACCAGCTCGGGCACGATGGGCCGCCCGCACTCCATGATGGAGTGGTGGGCCAGCAGCTCGACCGCGCCCGTGCCCGTGTCCACCGCCAGCTCGACCAGGGCCGCATTGGCGCTGTAGTAGGTGACGCCCGCGTTGTTGCGCTGCATGGGCGGATAGAACAGGTTGCGCCGCGCAATCATGCGGTAGCCGGCGGCGCTGCGCCGCGCGGTAACAGAGGCCTCGACGGGCGTGGCCGCCTGCGGCGTGTCGGTGGTGTCAGGGGCCGGCGTGACGGCGGCAGCATCGGGCGCGCTGCCCAGGCGCACGGCCAGCGCGTCCAGCGGCCGGCGCGCGCTGGTGCCCAGGATGTCGAAGTCGGCCTCGGCCCATTGCCAGCGGTTGAAGGTGTGGCCCACGGCGCCCGTGACCAGCTGCATGGCATGGGCCTTCTGGGCCAGGGCCTGCAGGGACAGCGGCTGCATGCCGTTGGCCGTGAGCATGCCGTTGACCCAGCGCGCGTCCTCGCGGCGCACCACGTAGGGCGCCTTCTGGCCGCCGCCCGTGCCCTGGCTCCAGATGGCGACGGCGGCCGGCCACAGGCCGTGCTCGAAGACCACGCGCGCCGTCTCGCTGGTGGCGTGGCTGTAGTAGTAGGCCGAGTTGCTGGCGCTGGCCGGCGAGGCGTAGACCGGCGTCCACAGCGGCCGGGCGGCGAAGCGGTCCTGGTCGGCCTGGGGCATGGTGTAGTTGTCGCCCTCGGCCTTGAGCGGCAGCTCCGGCCAGTCCAGGCAGGCGGTCTGCAGCTCGTCGGCGGGCTTGCCGAACCATTGCACGCACAGCTGGGCCTGCGAGGTGCCCATGCCCGTGCCGATCTCGGTGCCCGAGTGGTGCAGCAGCACGCGGCCCTGGGGCGATATCTCGATGCGGGCGAAGGCCGCCTCGCCGCCCGTGCCGAAGTCCTTTTGCACGCAGGCAAAGCCCACGCCGTAGCGCTGGCCCGGGTGGCTGGCCTCGTAGGCGGTCTTGCGCTTGGCGCGCTCGGTCCACAGCGGATGGCGGCGGGCGCGCTCCAGCACCTCGTCGGCGCGCAGGGCACCGGCGGCGATGGCGCCCTGGGTGTTCTTGGCGCCCGAGGTCAGCACGTTGCGCAGCCGCAGCTCGATGGGGTCGATCTGCAGCAGTTCGGCGATTTCGTCCACCATCATCTCGGTGGCCGCCATGCTCTGCAGCGTGCCGTAGCCGCGTGCCGAGCCCGCGTCCAGCGCGCGGCTGGCAAGAGCCACGGCGGTGATGTCGTTCTTGGGAAAGTAGTAGATGGACTGCGCCGCCGTGCCGCCGACCATGGCGACCGAGGGCGAGAAGTTGGCCCGGCCGCCGCCATTGGCCGTCATGTTGGCCACCAGGCTCTGGAAGAGGCCGGTCTTCCTGTCGATGGCCATGGTGTAGTCGATCTCGAAGGCATGGCGCTTGAGCGAGGACTGGAACTGCTCGAACCGGTCATTGGCCAGGCGCACGGGCTTGCCGTCCGCATACAGCGCGCAGACCAGGCCGTAGTAGGGCATGGGGGCGTGGTCCTTGGAGCCGTAGCCCACCGTGTAGCACGGGTGGATGAAGAGGTTCTTGAGCGGGAACCTGCTGGCCTGCACCATCTGCGCAGCCCATTCGGCCACCTCGTGCGGCGACTGCGTGGCCAGCACCATGTGCAGGCTTTGCGTGGCCGCGTCATACCAGCAGTTGGCGTTGTCGGGCTCCAGCGCGGCCGTGTCCACCGATTGCGTGGCGTAGTGGCGCTGCAGCACCAGCCAGTCGGCGGGCGGCGTGGCCAGCTCCTGGGCAATCTGCTCGGCCGCGCGCAGGCCGCGTGCCGTGACCGCGTCGGCCTTGGAGATCTGCGGCCAGACCAGCGGCTTGCGTTCGGCGGGGAACAGCGGGGCATCGCGCAGGCTGGAGAACACGTCGTCGTCAAAGGCCGTGGCGCCGCCCTGGCGCACATAGCGGAACACGCCCCAGGGCGGACGGTCCAGCGCGCCCGTGATGCGGCCGTAGCGGATGACGCCGGCCGTGGCCTGCAGCCTTTCCTTGGCAAAGCGAAAGCGCGCGAAGTCGTGGTAGATGAGGATGGCCACGGCCTGGCCCAGGTAGGCGGGGGTCTTGCCTGCGGGCAGCAGCATGTCTTCGCCATAGAACTCGGGAAATGCCAGGCCGTCGCGCGCCAGGTCTTCGGCGGTGACCACGCGGTCGGGCGCCAGCTCGCCGTCCAGGGAAGACAGGTCCATACCGTCGAACAGCCGGTCGGCCAGCGTGGTGCGCACGATGAAGGCATGGGATTGCTGCTGGGGCCAGTGAGGCATGTCGCGGGCTCGGATGTCGCGGGCGAAGACCTTGGCGCCCATGACCTTGGAGCGGCCATCGAGCCGCATGCGCGGCAGCTGGGTGGCCGGCTCGCGGGCCACGCTGCCCAGGACGCGGTCTTCAAAGAGGGCTGCATAGGCCTGGCTGGCCAGCGGCGCCACCCAGACGCTGACGCCTGCGATGCTGGCGGCCTGCAGAAAGCCGCGCCGCGACAAGGGAGCCGTGCCGGCCTGGCTGCCGGCGCCGGAGTGTTGTTCTGGGCGCATGGCGCTCTTCTCCTGTGGGGTTGAGCCCACTGTAGGAGGGCGCATGCCGCGCGGCCTGTCAGCAAAGGCTGCTTCTGGCGTCAGCGCGGCGGCAGCGGCAGGTGCCTGCCATCGTCAAAAGCAGGAGCGGGCCGGGGCCGCCAGGCCGCGACGGCAGCGTGCCGGCCGCACTGTCAATCAGACGCCGCCGCAAGAAGGGCCTTGCCGCAGTGCTCCGTGGCGCCGCGCATAGCCCGGCAGGGCAAGGGCGTGTCCACATTCAGGCATAGTTGAGGGTTGTGCAGAAAGTAGTGAAGTCCCGGGCATAACCGGAGCTTCTTATTACTTTATTTTTTTATAGTTTGCGTTTTTATACGCGCAACCTATATTTGCTCCCACTTCCCAACAATGCGCAGCGGCGTCCCCAGGCCGTCCTGCGCCGCGGCGTTTTTTCATGATCGAGATTCGGGATCTTTCCCTGACCTACAAGGGCCCCACGGGGCCCGTCCATGCCTTGCGGGGCATCAACCTGCAGATCGAGTCGGGCGAGGTGTTCGGCATCATCGGCCGCAGCGGCGCGGGCAAAAGCTCGCTGGTGCGCTGCCTGAACCTGCTCAACCGCCCGACCTCCGGCCAGGTGCTGGTGGGCGGCCGTGACCTGATGCAGCTCAGCGATGCCGAGCTGCGCACGGCGCGCCGCGACATCGGCATGGTGTTCCAGCATTTCAACCTGCTGTCCTCGCGCACGGTGTTCGACAACGCCGCGCTGCCGCTGGAGATGGCGGGCATGTCGGCCGACGACATCAAGAAGCGCGTGGACCCGCTGCTGGACCTGGTGGGCCTGAGCGCGCTGCGCGACCGCTATCCGGCGCAGATCTCGGGCGGGCAAAAGCAGCGCGTGGGCATTGCGCGCGCGCTGGCCAGCCACCCCAAGGTGCTGCTGTCGGACGAAGCCACCTCGGCCCTGGACCCCGAGACCACGCGCTCCATCCTGGACCTGCTGCGCAAGGTCAACCGCGAGCTGGGCCTGACCGTGGTGCTGATCACGCACCAGATGCAGGTGATCAAGCAGATCGCTGACCGCGTGGCCGTGATCGACGGCGGCGAGATTGCCGAGCTGGGCCCCGTGATCGACGTGTTCACGCGCCCGCAGCAGGCCATCACGCGCAGCCTGATCGACGAGATCGTTCCCCAGCAACTGCCCGAGTCGGTGGCCGTGCGCGTGAATGCGCTGGCCGCCCAGCTGGCGCCGGGCCAGCAAGGCCGGCTGCTGCGCCTGTCGTATGCGGGCGAGAGCGCCTACCAGCCCATCCTGTCGCACCTGATCCGCGAGCTGGGGCTGGACCTGTCCATCCTGCATGGCCAGATCGACGAGATCCAGGAGCAGACCTTCGGCTCGCTGGCCGTCTTCGCCAGCGGCGACGCGGCAAAGATCGATGCCGCCGTGGACCATCTGCGCGCCACCGGCGTGCAGGTGCAGATCGTTTCCACCAGGGATTGAGCGATGTTTGAGAATTTTTCGGAAATGATGCTGGAGCTGTTCGTCAGCTCGCTGTGGGAGACCATCATCATGGTCGGCGTCTCGGGCCTGGTGGGTGGCCTGATCGGCATTCCCCTGGGTGTGTTCCTGCGCCTGACCGACCACGGCGGCGTGCTGCAAAACGGCCCGGCCAACAAGATCGTGGGCTGGATCGTCAATGCCCTGCGCTCCACTCCCTTCATCATCCTGCTGGTGGCCATCATCCCGCTGACGCGGCTGATCACGGGCTCGTCCATCGGCACCTGGGCGGCCGTGGTGCCGCTGACCATTGCGGCAGCGCCCTTCGTGGCGCGCCTGGTGGAGACCGCGCTGCGCGAGGTGGACAACGGCCTGGTGGAAGCGGCCCAGTCCATGGGCGCCACCACGGGCCAGATCGTCTGGAAGATCCTGCTGCCCGAGGCGCTGCCCGGCATCGTGGCAGGCCTGACCATCAGCTTCGTGAGCCTGACCGGCTACTCGGCCATGGCCGGCGCCATTGGCGGCGGCGGCCTGGGCGACCTGGGCATCCGCTACGGCTACCAGCGCTTTTTGCCCGATGTGATGCTGGCCGTGGTCATCATCCTGATCTTCTTCGTGCAGGCTATCCAGAGCCTGGGCGACTGGGCGGTGCGCAGGCTCAGCCACCGCTGATCCACACACCCCGGCGGCCGGCGCGGCCGGGGCGGCAAGCTGCCGCGAGATTGTCTGAAAGAGGGATTCCATGAAAAAGCGCGCATTGCTTCAATCGCTGGCCCTGGCCGCCGTCCTGCCCCTGGCGGGAATGGCGGCGCTGCCGGCCCATGCGGCCGACGGCTCGGTCACCATCGGCGTGACCTCGGGCCCGCACGCCCAGATCGCCGAGGTGGCCAGGAAGGTGGCCGAGAAGAACGGCCTGAAGGTGAAGCTGGTCGAGTTCGGCGACTTCATCCAGCCCAACGCTGCCCTGTCGCAGGGCGAGCTGGATGCCAACATCTACCAGCACCAGCCCTTCATGGACGCCCAGAACAAGGACCGTGGCTACAAGCTCGTGCCCGTGGCCCGTGCGGTCAACCAGCAGATGGGCGTGTACTCCAAGAAGATCAAAAGCCTGGCCGACCTCAAGAGCGGTGCGCGCGTGGGCATCCCCAACGACCCCACCAACGGATCGCGCGCACTGATGGTGCTGGCCGCGCAAAAGCTGATCGAACTGAAGACCGGCGCGGGCGCCCGTGCCTCGGTGCTGGACATCACGGCCAATCCGAAGAAGCTGCGCTTCGTCGAGCTGGAGGCCGCCCAGCTGGCGCGCTCGCTGGACGACCTGGACGCCGCCGCCGTCAACAGCAGCTATGCCGTGGCCGCAGGCCTGTCGCCGCAAAAGGATTCGCTGGCGCTGGAAGCCACGGACACGCCCTATGTGACCGTGCTGATCGCCACGCGCGCCGGCCATGAAAAGGACGCCGGCCTGCAGGCCTTCGTCAAGGCCTACCAGTCGCCCGAGGTGCGCCAGTTCATCGACACGCAGTTCAAGGGCGCCTACACGGCGGCCTGGTAAGACCATGGGTGCCCTCGCATCCCACCGGGTTTCCGACGCGGACTTCGTGGCCGCCATCGGCGTGCAATGGCAGCGCCGCCCGCTGGCGCCCGAGCCCGGCCTGGCCGCGCTGCTGGCACAGGCCCAGCTGGACGATGGCGGCAAGGCCACCGTGGTCCAGGCCGTGGGCATGCTGGTGGTGGACGAATGCGTGGCCCATGGCTACCACAGCATGGACCTGGTCGTGCTGCACCCGGGCACGCCGGGCCTGGACGAGGCGCTGGAGCGCTTCGACAAGCCCCACACCCATGCCGATGACGAAGTGCGCTACATCCTCGAAGGCGAAGGCCTGTTCGGATTTTTTGATGCCCACGGCCAAGAGCGCGTGCTGCGCGTGCAGCCCGGCGACTACCTGCGCATACCGGCGGGCGTGGAGCACCGCTTCACGCTGACCGCCACGCGGCGCATCAAGGCGCTGCGCCTGTTCGCCGATACGGCGGGGTGGGTGGCGCAATATACCCAGCGGCCCGCCGCTGCCATGGAGGTACCTGCATGAGCCTGCCTGTCCCGACACTGTTCCAGACACTTGACGAGGCGCTGTTCACGCGCGCCCAGGACCTGCTGGACGAGGAATGGCTGGCCAAGGATGCCGACCTCGCTCCTGTGCTTCCCGTGGTGCTGGCGCGCGGCGTGGGCCAGGACTGGCACAAGGCCGGCACCTTCCGCCACCACCTGGCGGGCGTGGCGCGTTCGCTGGCGCTGTGGCGCCAGCCGCGCGACGTGCGCCTGCTGGGCCTGCTGCACAGCGTCTACGGCAACGCCTTCGTGGACCTGGTCAAGTTCGACGCGGGCAGCGAGCGCGGCCGCCTGCGCGAGCTGGTGGGCGAGGGCGCCGAGCACCTGGTCTACCTGTTCTGCACCATGAGCCGCACGCAGTTCATGCAGAAGATCCTGGCCGGCGACCTGGCCGAAGACGGCTCCATGGCGCTGGAATCCGCCGGCCGCAGCCAGCGCCTGAGCGCCTATGAGGTGGCGGCCTTCACCATCGTGAGCATGGCCGATGCCATGGAGCAGTGGTTCAGCTGGCAGGAAGACATCTACTCGCAGTTTCCGCAGGTGCAGAGCCAGAGGCAGCAGGGCGTGCACTGGGCGGCCTCGCTGTGGCCCGGTCCCATGCGGCCTGCCAGCCGAATGCTCAGCCAGATCAGCGACCTGGGCCGTGCGCTGCAGCACTCGGCGCTGCGCGCCCAGCTGCCGCTGCCGCCGGTGTTCGACCATTGCCGCCGGCAGCTGTCGCCCGGCGACGAGGCCGCTGCCGTGTCGCTGTACTGGTCGGTGATCCAGCTGGACCAGCCGCTGGTGGACCTGGACGCCGCCACGGCCGTGCTGGAAAGCGCCGTGCGCCTGAACCCCTGGGTGGGCGAGCCGCAGATGGTGCTGGCCCAGCTCTACCTGTCTGCCGGCCGCGCCGACGACGCCGCGCGCGCAGCCGCCAGCGCGCTGCAGTGCTTCAGCGGCTGGGGCAATGCCTGGGACAAGCGCGTGCAGTGGGACGCCTGGATCGCCTGGACGCGCATCCTGCTGCAGTCGGCGCAGCAGGGAAGCTGGCCTGAACGGCTGGACAAGCTCAACAACCTGGCCCTGAAGGGCTGAGATGCAAAAAAGCCTGGCGCGAGAGCCAGGCTTTTTTGTGATGGGAGCGCGCCCGCGCCTTATTTGGCCGGCGCCGTTTCGGCCTTGGCGGCCGGCGCAGCGCTGGCGGGCACGGCGCCATCCTCGATCGTCTCGGGATGCATGGGCCGGCGTGCATAGCGCTGGGCCAGCACGGCGCAGACCATGAGCTGCAGCTGGTGGAAGACCATCAGCGGCAGCACGATGGCGCCCACGGCACTGGACTCGAACAGCACCTTGGCCATGGGCACGCCGCTGACCAGGCTCTTCTTGGAACCGCAGAACACCAGGGTGATCTCGTCCTCCTTGGAAAAGCCCAGGCGGCGCGCCGTCCACGACGTGATGACCAGCACCAGGGCCAGCAGGATGGACGACAGCAGCAGCAGGCCCAGCAGCGCAGGCAGGGGCGTCTGCTGCCACAGGCCGCTGATGACGGCGGCGCTGAAGGCCGTGTACACCACCAGCAGGATGGAGCCCTGGTCCACGAACTTCACGCGCTTGGCATGGCGCGAGATGAAGCCGCCGATCACGGGCCGCAGCAGATGGCCCAGCACAAAGGGCAGCAGCAGCTGCAGCGCGATCTTGCCGATGGCCTGCAGCGCGTCGCCGCCTTCGGCGCTCTTGTGCAGCAGCATGCTGACCAGGATGGGCGTGATCACGATGCCCATCAGCGTGGAGGCCGATGCGCTGCACACGGCAGCGGGCATGTTGCCGCGCGCCATGGCCGTGAAGGCGATGGCCGATTGCACCGTGGCCGGCAGCGTGCACAGGAAGAGCACGCCCATGTACATCTCGGGCGTGACCAGCGGCTCCAGCACGGGGCGCAGCGCCCAGCCCAGCAGGGGAAAGAGCACGAAGGTGGCCGCGAAGATGGTCAGGTGCAGGCGCCAGTGGCCGATGCCGGCAAAGATGGCCTCGCGCGAGAGCTTGGCGCCGTGCAGGAAGAACAGCAGGCTGACCATGAGCGTGGTCGCCACCTCCAGCCATTGCGAGACGGCGCCCGAGGCGGGCAGGAAGCTGGCCAGTGCCACGGTGGACAGCAGCATCAGCGTGAAATTGTCAGGGGCGAAGCGGGGGCGTGCCATGGGAAAACTCTCTCCAACTAACTATCGGTTCGTGCAGCCAGGCTGCAAGGCACCGATTGGACGCCACGGCCATTGAAAAGAGAAATGGATTTATCTGATGGTTTTATAATTTTTCCGTATGAATATCAGCCTGCGCCAGTTGCGCGCCTTCCTGGCCGTGGCGGAAAGCCGCAACTTCAGCCGCGCGGGCGAGCTGATGGCGCTCACCCAGCCCGCCGTCAGCCGCAATGTCACCGAGCTGGAGCAGGCCCTGGGCGTGCAGCTTTTGCACCGCACCACGCGCGAGGTGGAGCTGACCGATGCCGGCCGCCTGCTGCAAGGCCATGCCACGCGCGTGCTGGACGCGCTGGATGAATGCCTGCTCGAAGTCAGCGGCCTGGCCACCCAGCGCCTGGGCAAGGTGCGCGTGGCCAGCAGCCCCACGCTGTCGGCCCACCTGATGCCGCGCTGCATTGCGCGCTGCCGCGAGCAGGCGCCGGGCATCGAATTGCTGCTGCTGGACCGCATCCAGAGCGACGTGCTGCAAAGCGTGCGCAGCGGCGAGGTGGACTTCGGCGTGGTCATCGACCCGCAGGGCCGCGATGACCTGTACTGCGAAACCATACTCAGCGAGCCCTTTTGCCTGGTCTGCCCGGCCACGCACCGGCTGGCCCGCAAGCGCCAGGTGGCCTGGAGCGACCTGGCCGGCCAGCCGCTGGTACTGCTGGACCACGCCTCGGGCAGCCGCCGCCTGATCGACGCCGCGCTGCAGGCCCACGATGCCGAGGCCGCCGTGGTCCAGGAAGTCGGCCACACCACCACCATCTTCTGCATGCTCCAGGCGGGCCTGGGCCTGAGCGTGGTGCCGGAACTGGCCGTGCCGCAGGAATGGCGAGCTCCCGCGAGTGGCGCCACCACCCCCGACGCCCTCGCCAGCCGCCCCCTGCTGCCGCGCGTGCAGCGCGACATCATGCTGGTGCGCCGCCGCCAGCGTGAACTGTCGCCGGTGGCGCAAAGCGTGTGGGATTTGATCAGGGGGGAGGCGGGGCAGCTGTGAGGCTGTGGCCACAAGCCGCCGCATACGGCCTGATCGACTCGCGCACGCGGTCCAGCACCAGCGCGTGGGGCGAGGGGGCCAGCCGCCCGGCGCGCACGGCCTGGTATTGGGCGGGGAGGAACTGGCTGAGCATGTTCTCGGGCAGGGCGCAGGCGGACAGGTTGTCCAGCAGCCGCGCCACGGCGGCGTTCACCGTGGGGTCGGCCCAGTAGTAGCGGATGCGGTCGCTGTAGCTGTAGATGCGCAGCAGCCTTTGGGCGCCGGGATCGGGCTGCTCGCCGCGGTAGTAGCGTTCCCAGCTGGCGGGGCGGCCCAGCATGGCGGACTCCAGCACGGCGGGCAGGTGGGAGCGCTGGTGCGTGTCGATGAGCTGCTCTTCGATGGAGGCCAGCGCGAACAGCACCTCGCGCAGCGCAAAGGTGGCGCCGGGGCCGACCTTGAGGATGGCAAAGCCGTCCTGCACCAGTTGGCGCAGGGCCTCGGGCCGCTGGTAGTCGGTGGAGTGGGCCTCGAAGACCAGTTGCGGGTGCTGGCGCAGCAACTGCTTGAGGTCGGCCGCTTCACCGGGCGCGTAGTCCACCACGCGCGTGTGATCGAACTCCACGCCGGGCTGGACCACCATGGCAATGATGCGCGGCCAGACGGGGTCCAGCCCCTGTTGCGCGAAGACTTCACGGTGCACCTGCAGCGTGCGCTGGGCGTCGGCGCGGGCAGTGACTTGCACATGCTCCAGCGCATGCGCGGCGCCGCCGGGCACGGGCACTTCGGTGCCGATCACGTAGACGGGGCCGGGCGCCGGGCAGGTGCTGCCGCGCTCGGCCGCCTGGCAGAGCAGGGCAGCGCGGCGGGCCACGGTTTCGTCGTCCAGCGCCTGGGGGTCGTCTGCGCAGGCCATGCTGGCGTCCAGGTGCAGCTTCACGAAGCCGGCCGCCGCATAGGCGTGCACCAGGTCCTGCGCCAGTTCCATGGCCTCGGCGGCAGGCAGGTGCGTCCACGCCGTGGGGCCCAGGTGGTCGCCGCCCAGCAGCACGCGGTCGGGCGGCAGGCCGACGCGGTGGGCGATGGCCAGCACGAAGCGGCGGAAGTCGGCGGGCTGCATGCCGGTGTAGCCGCCGAACTGGTTGACCTGGTTGGCGGTGGCTTCCACCAGCAGGGGCGTGCCGTCGTCCAGCGCCTGGTGCATGGCAGCCTCGATGACCAGGGGATGGGCCGAGCAGATGGAGTAGATGCCGAGTGCGCTGCCTGTTGCGCGCGCATCGCCTGCGGCTGCTGGCGTTTGCCCGGAGCGTGACTGCGCCAGGCGGGTGAAGTGGGTGAGATGGGTGGGGTGGGTGAGACGGGTGAGGTGGGCGGGCATGGTTTCAGCCCTCCATCACCGCATGCCGCAGGTGCTGCGGCTGTTGTGCCAGCAGCGCGTCTAGCCCCGCAAAGCCGGATGTCCCCTCCATCGGCCCCTTGCTGGAGACGGCCAGCGCGCCGGCCGCATTGGCGTAGCGCAGCGATTGCAGCGCGGTCTTGCCCAGGCGCCGGCAGGCGATGAAGGTGGCGCCAAAGCAGTCGCCCGCGCCCGTGGGGTCGGCCACGTCCACGGGGAAGGCGTCGAGGTCGATGCGCTCGTCGGCACTGAAGTAGCTGCAGCCGTCGGCGCCGCGCTTGACCACGATTTCGCGCACGCCGCGCGCAAAGATCTCGGCGATGGCGCCGGCCTCGTCGGCCGAGCGGGCCAGCTGCGTGACCTCGTGGCCGCTGGGCAGGAAGATGTCGGTGAACTCCAGGATGTAGGCCAGGGCTTCGCGCATTTCGGGGATGCGCAGCATCTCCTTGCGCACGTTCGGGTCGAAGGACACGGTGCCGCCCTGGGCCTTGACGATCTCGATGGCCTTCTTCATGGCATCGATGATGCGAAACGAGAAAAGCGACGAGCCCATGACATGGAAGTGCGCGCAGTCCTTGAGCACGGCCTGGTTGACCTGCTCGGGCTGCAGCTGTGCCGAGGCGCTGTTGGTGATGTTGAAGATGAAGTCGCGCTCGCCGCTGTCGCGGTAGGTGACGAAGGCGCTGCCCGTGACGGCGCCCTTGCACACGGCGATGGCGCTGGTATCCACACCGTCGCGGCGCAGGCGGTCGATGTTGAGCCAGCCAAAGTCATCATCGCCCACGCAGCCGATGATGGCGGCCGGATGCCCCAGCCGGGCCACCTGGTCGATGAAGATGGCGGGCGCCCCGCTGGCATAGGGCCCGGTCAGCGGCCCCGGCGCGCGAAAGCTCTGGCCTTTTCGCTCGGCCATGATTTCGACGAGGATCTCGCCCATGGTCATGATGGATTGCATGCTCTCCCTCCCTTTGGAATCAAACCCCGTGCGCCGTTCGCTGCACCGCCGGCCCATGCGTCAGCGCCTGCGCCTGCTGTGCACATCGATGCACACGGCCACCAGAATCACGCTGCCCTTGACGATGAGCTGATAGAAGTAGGGCACGCTCATCAGGTTCATGCCGTTGTTGATGACGCCGATCATCAGCGCCCCTATCAAGGTTCCCGCAACGCTGCCGTGGCCTCCGGCCAGGCGCGTGCCGCCCAGCACGGCGGCGGCAATGGCGTCCAGCTCCCAGCCCATGGCCGCGTTGGGCTGGGCCGAGTACAGGCGGGAGGTGAGCAGCAGGCCGCCCACGGCCGCCATCAGCCCCGACAGCATGAAGATGGCGATCTTGAGCCGCCCCACCCGTATGCCCGCATAGGTGGCCGCCTCGGCATTGCCGCCTGCCAGATAGGTCTTGCGGCCAAAGACGGTACGGGCCAGCACGAAGTGGTTGGCGGCCAGCAGTGCGGCCAGGATCCAGATGGGCACGGGCATGCCCAGCCATTCGCCGTTGCCGATCCACAGAAAAGCCTCGTTGTCCACCGGCGCCGGCATGCCGCCCGAGACGATATAGGCCAGCCCCCGGAAGATGCCCATGGTCGCCACCGTCACGATGAAGGACGGCAGATGCAGCAGCGCCGACAATGAGCCGTTGAGTGCCCCCAGCAGCAGGCCGCACAGCAGCACGGCGGGCAGCACCAGGGCGGGCGCCAGGCCCTGGCCCAGCATCAGGCCGGCCACGCTGCCTGCCAGGGCGACCACCGATCCCACCGAGAGATCGATCTCGCCCAGCAGCAGCACATAGGTCATGCCGAAGGCCACGATGGCGATGATGGACACCTGCAGCAGCACGTTGCGCAGGTTGCCGCCCGTCAGAAAGGCCGGCGACAGCAGGGAGAACAGCAGCACCAGGGCGGCCAGGCCCATGAGGGTGCCGGCGTGGCGCCGCAGCGATCGCCAGCCACCTCGCAAGCCGTCTCGCCATGTTTCCTGGCTGTCCGGGATGCCTTCGGCGGCGTCGGAGGCGTTGGAGGCCTTGGAGGAGCCAGACGCGGTGATGCTCAGTTCGGAAGGGGTCATGGCACTCCTGCTCCGGTGGCGTGCGCCATCACGGTCTCCTGGCGCAGATGGAGGGTGTCCAGGCTCTGGACGAGGCGCTTGTTGCGCATGACCAGCAGCCGGTCGCTCATGGCCAGTGCCTCGGGCAGCTCCGACGACACCAGGATGACGGCCGTGCCGGCCGCTGCCAGCTCGCGGATCAGGGCATAGATCTCGAACTTCGCGCCCACGTCGATGCCGCGCGTGGGCTCGTCCAGCACCAGCAGCCGGGGGCGCATGGCCAGCCACTTGGCGAACACGATCTTTTGCTGGTTGCCGCCCGACAGCTGGCGCACGGGCTGGTGCAGGCCGGCAACGCGTATCTTCAGCCGCTGCACGCAGGCGCGGGCCAGCGATTGCTCGGCAGCCTCGTCGGTCAGCAGCGCGCCGCCGCGCCCGCTGTGCACCTGCACCATGCAGATGTTGTGCTGCACGGACTGGTCCAGCACCAGGCCTTGCTCCTTGCGGTTCTCGGTCACGAAGGCCATGCCCTGGCCGATGGCGTCGGCCGGCGAGCGCAGGCGCAGCGGCCGGCCGTGCATGAGGATGCTGCCCGTGCAGCGGTGCATGCCGAACAGCGCATCCATGACATCGGACCGGCCCGAGCCGACCAGCCCGAAGAAGCCCACGATCTCGCCCGCGTGGACCTCGAAGTCAATGCCTTCGAAGCGCCCGGCCAGGCCCAGGCCGCGCACCTGAAGCAGGGCGCGCGTGCTGCGGTCAGGGGCGGGGCCGCGCGGCGGATAGATGTCCTGCATCTGGCGCCCCACCATGAGCGCGATCAGCGCCCCGATGTCGGTTTCGTCCCGCGCCAGGGTGCAGATGGAGCTGCCGTCGCGCATGACGGTGATCTCGTCGGAGATGCGCATGATCTCGTCCATGCGGTGCGAGACGTAGATGACGGCGCGCCCCTCGGCCTTGAGGCGGGCGATGAGGGTGAAGAGAATCTGCGCCTCGCTGTCGCTGAGCGAGGACGTGGGCTCATCCATGATGACGATGCGCGAGGGCTGGCACAGCGCCTTGGCGATCTCCACCAGCTGGCGCTGGGCCAGCGACAGTTCGGCCACCTGCGCGTTGGGGTCCAGGTCCATGCCCAGGCGGGCCAGCAGCGCGGCGGCGTCGCGGCGCAGTGCGCGGCGGTCCACGCAGCCGGCCCGCTGCGGGAGCCGCGCGGCGAAGAGGTTGTCTGCCACGCTGAGGTTGGGCGCCAGGCTCAGCTCCTGGTGAACGATGGCGATGCCGTGGCGCTGCGCATCGGCGGGGCTGGCCAGCTCGGTGCCGGTGCCCTCGATCAGCAGCTGGCCGCCATCCGTCCGGTGCACGCCCGCCAGGATTTTGAGCAGGGTGGATTTGCCGGCCCCGTTCTCGCCCAGCAGCGTGTGCACCGTGCCTGCGTGCAGGCGGAAGGACACGCTTTTGAGCGCCTGCACGGCGCCGAAGGATTTGGCCAGCGCCCGGGCCTCGAGCATGGGGGGCGGCGCAATGGCGTCGAGCATGGCACGGCCTGGGTGGCTGTGTGCAGTGGGGCCTGGCATGGCGGGCTCCGCAGGTCCATTTACCTGGTGGCAGCCGTGTACACGCCGGGCAGCACGGGGTGGAATTTCTCCACCGGCTTGCCCTGCAGCAGCTGCGCGGCAATGGCCACGGCTTGCAGTCCCAGCTGGTCGGGGTACTGGCGAATCACGCCCACAAAGGCCGGCTCCCGGTCCACGGCCGCGCGCGCCTCGGCCATGCCGTCAAAGCCGACGATCTTGACCTGCTCCAGCTTTCTTGCGCCCTTGACGCTGGCCAGTGCAGCCAGGGCCGCATCGTCGCCAAACCCGAAGATGCCAGCGAGATCGGGGTGGGCCTGCAGCATGTTCTGCGAGGCGGCCAGGGCCTCGGCACGCGTGATGCCCGGCTGCACGGAGACGATCTTCATGCCGGGAAAGGTGGCGATGGCGGCCTTGAAACCCTCCACGCGATCGACCACGGACTGTATGGACGGGTAGTGCAGCACGCCGATTTGGCCCTTGCCGCCCGTGGCCCGACCCATGAGCTGGCCGGCCAGCACGCCGCCGGCGCGGTTGTCGGTGGCCACGTGCGATGCGACCTCGACCCCGCTGGCCGCAATGTCCACGGTGA
Source organism: Delftia sp. JD2 (assembly GCF_001682645.1). Taxonomy (NCBI): domain Bacteria; kingdom Pseudomonadati; phylum Pseudomonadota; class Betaproteobacteria; order Burkholderiales; family Comamonadaceae; genus Delftia; species Delftia sp. JD2. Next base: position 615 of record NZ_LFJT01000089.1, on the reverse strand, counting down.
TCACGGGAATGCGGGCGGCGGCAGCCTTGAGCACGGCGGCCTTCACGCCGCGTGAATCCACGGGCGACAGGATGATGGCATCCACCTTCTTGCTGACGAAGTCCTCCACGTCCGAGATCTGCTTGCCCAGGTCCTGGTTGGCAATGCTCAGGTCCAGCTTCAGCCCCTGCCGCGCGGCTTCCTGCTGCATGGCCTGGGCCAGCTCCAGGTAGAACGGGTGCTGCTGCGTGAGCAGGGACACGCCGAGGGTGCGGGCAGGGCTGGGGCCGGGGCCCGGCTGTGCAAGCGCCGGGCTGGCCGGCAGGCCGAATGTGAATGCGCCGGCCAGCATGCGCCGGAGAAACGTGTTGCGGTCCATGGCTGTCTCCCTCCCTCTGTCGTTGTGGAAAAGCTCAGGTTCTGGCGAATTCGATGCGGCCCTCGGCCTTGCGGGTGGCCTGCAGCCGGTGGTGCGCCAGCAGATCGAAGGCGCCTGGCTCCATGTCCTGGTGGGCGCACAGGCCGTCGATTTGGGCGATGTCGCAGACCGGGTGACCGCCCGTGGTGCTGTCCAGATCCAGGGCCAGCGCCACGGCCTTGGTGCTGTGCTCCACGGCTGCCGAATACAGGCGAGCC
>NZ_LFJT01000088.1:0-20322 GCF_001682645.1 Delftia sp. JD2 | reverse complement strand
GGCGAGCCGCCACGGTAGGGGATGTGCGTGGCGAAGATGCCCGTGGCGGCCTTGAGCATTTCCACATTGAGCTGGCCCATGCTGCCGATGCCGGCGCTGCCGTAGTTGACCTGGCCGGGGCGCTTCTTCACGTACTCGATGAACTCCTGGAAGTTCTTCACGGGCAGGCTGGAATGCACCATCAACGCATTGGGCTGGCGGCCCAGGATGGCAATGTTCTCGAAGTCCTTGATGGGGTCGTAGCCCACCTTGGGCTGGGTCAGAGGATTGGCCAGGTGGCTGCTCTGCGAGGACACGACCAGGGTGTAGCCGTCCGGCTTGGCGCGCGACACGTACTGCGTGGCCACCGAGCCGCCCGCGCCGGGCCGGTTCTCCACCACGATGGGCGCGCCCAGGATGCGCGACAGGGGCTCTGCGTACTGGCGGCCCATGATGTCCACCGAACCGCCGGGCGGAAACGGCACGACCAGCGTGATCGGGCGCGAGGGGTACTTGTCATCGGCGCGTGCGGCCAGCGGCGCCAGCGCGGACAGGCCCGCCAGGCCAAGGCCTGCGCCCAGCAGTTTGCGGCGGGTGTTCAGGGAGGGGTTCACGGACAGGTTTTTCATGGGTATCAGCGCAATCAGGGGTGATCAAAGATGGCGAGGGCCACGGCCTGCGCACGCGGCACGAAGGTGGCCAGCTCGCAGTACTCGCGCTCGGTATGGGGATGGCCGCCCACGGGGCCGGTGGCGCACAGCGTGGGCACGCCCACCGAGGCGGTCAGGCCGCTGTCGGCCGCACCGCCCGTGAACTCGCCCTGCACATCGAAGCCCAGCGACTGCGCGCCGCGCCGGTACAGCTGCAGCAGCGCATCAGGCGTGGGCGCCATGGGCAGGGTGCGGCGCACGGCGGTGACGCGGCCCTGGGTGCGGGGCACGGATTCTTCCTCCACGATGGCGCGGATGCGCTCCATCAGCGCATCGGGATCGGTCTGGGCCGTGTAGCGCACATCGAGCTCGGCCTTGGCGTGGGGCGCCACCATGTTCGGCACGATGCCGCCCTGCAGCACGCCCACATTGGTGGTCGTGCCCGTGGCGGGATCGGTCAGCGCATGCAGGGCCAGCAGCTTGCGCGCCATGGCCTCCAGCGCGCTGGCGCCGGCCGCGTGGTTGATGCCCGCATGGGCGGCCACGCCCTGCACCTCGAACTCCACGGCCATCGATCCCTTGCGGCTGGTCACCAGGTTGCCGCTGACGCGGCCGGGCTCGGCATTGAAGACGGCGCGTGCGCCGCGCACCGTATCCATGATGGTCTGGCGCGTGGCGGGCGAGCCGATTTCCTCATCGCACGAGAAGAACAGCTTGAGCGGCGCCTTCAGGCCGCCACAGCGCGCAAAGGCCTCGGCCACGAAGACGTTGAGCACCAGGCCCGACTTCATGTCGGCCACGCCGGGACCGTAGGCCCTGCCCTCTTCCACGCGGAAGGGGCGGCGCGCCACGGTGCCCGCCGGGAAGACGGTGTCCATATGGCCCATCAGATAGATGGGCGCGCCTTCGGCCGGGCCGTCCCCGTCGGGACCGGCGACATCGGCATGCAGCAGCACGCCGTAGCCGGGCACGTCCTCGAAACGCACGGCCACGCCGGCCGCCTCCAGCCGCTCGCGCAGCGCCTGGGCCACGGCCAGGATGCCGGCTTCATCGCGGCTGCCGCTGTCGATATCGACAATCCTGTGCAACAGATCTTGCATGGCCTGCTGCTGGCCGCCCAGCCAGTCCAGCAGTCTCGCGCGCTGCTGCACGCGGCTTTGTTCGAGGGTATCGTGCATGGTGGAATCTCCAGAGTGCATGCAGTGTTGCACGCGACCCCCTATTTTGCAACACACGTTGCATATACAAGAAAAATATGAAATCACCATTGCAAAAAGCCGCACTGCTGCTGCCGCAGCGCCTGGCGCAGCAGGGCGCGGAGCTGACGGCCAGCGAGCTGACGCTGGCCCAGACCCTGGGCAGCAACTACCCGCATGCGCTGCTGGAGTCGGCCACGGCGCTGGCCGCGCACACGGGCACCAGCGCCTCGACCGTGGTGCGGCTGTTCGCCAAGCTCGGCTATGCCAGCTATGCCGAGGCCCAGCGCGAGGCGCGCGGCGAAGTGACGGCGCTGCTGCAGACGGCCGCCCAGCGCGCGCCCGTGCTGCTGGGCGCGCAGCGCAGCCTGAGCGAGTGCGTGGACGATGCGCTGCTGCACGACCAGCACAACATCCAGGCCACGCGCGAGGGGCTGGACATGGCGGCCTTCGAGGCCATGGCCCGCAAGCTGGCCCAGGGCGAGGGCCGCGTGTTCGTGCTGGCCCAGCTCAACAGCTCGCCGGTATCCGCCTGGCTGGCCCTGCACCTGAACATGTGCCGCCCCGGCGTGCAGGAGCTGGATGCCGGAGCCATCGCGCCGGCCGACCAGCTGCTGTGGATCGGCCCCTCGGACACGCTGCTGGCCTTCAGCGTCAGCCAGTATTCGCGCGGCACCTTCGAGATAGCGCAGCGCTTTGCCGACGCCGGCGCCCAGGTGCTGGCCCTCACCGACAGCCCCGCCGCGCCGCTGGCCACCGTGGCCCACCACTGGCTGCAGGTGCGCACGGCCAATGCCTCGCCCTTTCACTCCTACACGGCGGCCTTCTACCTGTGCAACGCCCTGGTCTCGGCCGTGGCCCAGCTGCGCCACAAGGATGTGTCCGAGGCGCTGGCCCGGCGCGACGCGCTGTGGAAGGAGTTCAACCACCAGTTGATCAGGACGGCTGAGCCGCGCGGGCCGGCTCGCGCCGCGCGCAAGCCACCCGCGCGCAGGTCTTCTACATAGACCAGTAGTACTTGAAGCTCAGCGTGGCCTCGCGATCCACGCCGCGGAAGATGCCTGCGAAGTACTTGCGGTTGAACAGGTTGTTGATGTTCAGCGCGATGCGGTACTGCGGCGTCTCGTAGGCCAGCGCCAGGTCGGCCAGCGTGGCGGAGTCGTTGATGTTCAGCGTGCCGTCCGCTGCCACGTTGTAGGGAGAGCGACCCTTGTAGCGCAGGCCGCCGGCCACCATCAGGCCCGGCACCACGCGCGGTCGGTAGTCCAGCCACAGGCTGGCCATGTGGCGTGTGGTCTGTATGGTCTGGCGGCCGATTTCGGCGGGCCGGTTGCTCTGCGTGGTGCGCGGGTCCAGGTAGGTGTAGCTGGCCAGCGCGTTCAGCTCGCGCGTGAGCGCGAAGCGGCCTTCCAGCTCCAGCCCCGTGGAGCGCACCTCGCCCGTCTGGATGCTGAAGCGCGGGTGGTCGGGGTCCAGCGTGGTGACGTTGGTCTGGCGCAGGTCGAAGACCGAGGCCGTGAACAGCGAGGTGCTTCCCGGAGGCTGGTACTTCACGCCCGCCTCGTACTGCTTGCCGCGCCGGGGCTCGAACGGATTGCCGTCGTACTGCAGGCCCGTGACCGGATCGAAGGAGGTCGCGTAGCTCGCATAGGGCGCCCAGCCGCTGTCGAACAGGTAGAGCAGGCCCGCGCTGCCGGTGGTGGCGCTGTCGCTCATGCGCGGCTGGGTGCTGCTGTTCTGCGTGGTGCGCGCCTGGTCATGGCGCAGGCTGAGATTGGCCACCCAGCGGTCCCACTTGAACTGGTTGAGCGTGTAGATGCCGGTCTGGCGCAGGTCCGTGCGGCTGTCCTCCAGCTCTGGATAGGCGATGGACTGGCCATAGGTGGGGTCGAGCATGTCCAGGTCGGGCACATCCCAGCCAAAGCCCAGGCCGCCGCGCTCCCTGTACTTCACATGGTCCATGCCTAAGGCCATCCGGTGCTGCAGCCCGCCCCAGCGCAGGTCCTTGTGCAGGCGGGTGTCCAGCGCCAGCGTGCGGCCCTTGGTGCGCTGGGCCAGGCTGGCGCGCGAGACGCTTCGGCCGTCGGCCAGCACGTCCATGGCGTAGATGTGGCGGTAGTCGATGTCGATGGTGGAGTAGCGCAGGTTCTGCGTGAGCTGCCAGCCGCTGTCGGTCTGGTGCGAGAACTCGTAGCCCAGCGATCGCGTGTCGCGGTCGAAGCGGTCGAAGGACGGGTCGCCGGCCGTCAGGTGCGCGGGCAGGTCCTTGATCTGCGGGTAGGTGAACAGGCTGGGCCACCAGGACTTGGGCGTGCCGCGCTCGCGCGAGTAGCTGCCCAGCACGGTCAGGTGGGTGCGGCCGGAGAGGTTCCAGCGCAGCGAGGGCGCGATGGAGATGCGGTCATCGCGCGAGCCCACGGTGCGTCCGTCGCTGTCTCGCGCCTTGAGGTTGAGCCGGTACAGCAGGTCGCCCGAAGCATCCAGCGCGCCGCCCAGATCGGCCGTGGCCTGGGCGCGCTGGTAGCGGCCATAGGATAGGCCCACGCTGTTCACATGGTCGGCCTCGGGTTTCTTGGAGACCACGTTGATCACGCCGCCCGGCCGCCCTTGGCCAAAGAGCACGGAGGCCGGGCCCTTGATGACCTCGATGCTGTCCAGCTCGTCGATCTCGTCGTTCCACGAACCATAGGTGCCGGCGGAGAACTGCCGCAGGCCGTCCTTGTAGTAGGAGCTGCCATCGCTGAAACCCCGGATGATGGCGCCCGTCATGCGCAGGTCCGCACCCGTGACTTCGGTGGACACGCCGGCCGTGTACGACAGGGCCTGCTCGATGCTCTTGGGCGCCTGGTTCTGCAGCTGCTCCTGGGTGACGATGGAGATGGAGCGCGGCGTCTCGATCAGCGGCGTGTCCAGCTTGGTGCTGGCGCTCCTGCCGCTGCCCACGTAGCTGCCCGGCGCGGCCATGTGCTGCGAGGTCACGTTGACCGTGGACAGCATGGTGCCCACCGACGCCTGCGGCGCAGGCTCAGGCGCAGGCGCCTTTCGCAGCGTGAACGTGCCCTGCTCGGTGCTGTGCGCGGTCACGCCGGTGCCGGCCAACAGCCGGTCCATGGCCTCCTGCGGCGTGAAGCTGCCCCGGAGGGCCGGCGCCTGGCGGCCGCCCAGCACGGCTTCGTCGTACAGCACCTGGAACTGGGTCTGGCGGCCAAAGGCGCGCAGCGCGTTGATCAGCGGCTGGGCCGGCTGGTCAAAGGCCAGCCGCTGTCCGGATGACGGCATCGGTGAAGAGGCGGCCGGCTGCTGAAGCTGTTGCGCACGGGCGGACGGCGCGGCGCCCATGCCGGCCACGGCACCGGCCACCAGCCACGCCAGCAGGCGCGGACTGGCCTGCGGGCCGGCGCCCTGCTCCTTCATGTTCCTGCGTCGGGCATGTGTGCCCCTGCCTGCGAATTCCCTGCCTGCTGCTTCTTGCGCTCTCATTGCCACTCCGTTGCTGTGCCGTTGCACGGGCACGCGACGGGCAGGCCGCAGGCAGCCGTCGCGGGCGATCAGGAACCGCGCCGGACAAGCCATGCCAGCCCACCCGCGCATGCGCGTCAGGTGTTGCGGCCGTTGGCTGGGGCGTGAGGGACGAGCGCCCTCGGTGGTCCTTGGCTGGCAGCCGTGCGGGCCTGGAAAATCCACGCCCCTGCCCCTATAGAAGCCAAGACCGGTGCAAAGCTGGAACCTGGGGTTGGCCATCAGTTTGAAACAAATTGTTTCTCAACCTTCGATTCATCCCCGCACGATCAACCACCCTCCGCCGCTGCGCGGCTGCACGCGTACCGCAATCAAGGCCGGCAGCGCGCGCACAAAACGCTCGGGCGCGGCCGTGGCCAGCAGGCCCGAGACACGCAGGCGGCCCAGCGACTCGTCGCCCAGCTCCACGGGTGCACCCAGATAGCGCGACAGCTCCTGCGCCACCTCCGCCAGCGGCGTGCCGCTGAAGCGCACCTGGCCCGTGCGCCAGTCGCCCACGCTGTCCGCATCGGCCACCACGGTGCTGTGCCGGCCGGCGCCGTCCACAGCCACGCCCGCGCCTGCCGCCAGCAGCAGGACATCGCCCCCGGCCCGCTCCCGCTCGGGCCGCAGCTGCACCTTGCCCTCCAGCACCTTCACCACCAGCCGCGGCGGCCCGGCGCGCACATTGAACGCGGTGCCCACCACCCGGACGCGACTGGCGCCGGAGTCCACGGTGAAGGGCCTGTCCGGGCCGGGCGTGACCTCGAAGAAGGCCTCGCCCCGATCCAGCACCACCTCGCGGCGGCGCGGGTAGTAGCGCACCTGAAGTTCGCTGTCCACGTTGAGGGCCACGCGCGAGCCATCGGGCAGCTCGATGCTCTGCGTCTGCCCGGGCGCCGTGCGGGCCTGCAGCGTGTAGCCCGGCGTGTGGTCCCAGCGGTACCAGCCACCCCAGGCCAGCAGTGAGACCACCGCCAGCACGGACAGGGCTGCTGCAGGGCGGCCGGGCCAGCGGGCAAGAACGCTCTGGCGCGGCGGCGCGGCCGCTGGTGCAGCGCAGACGGCAGGCGCGGCGGGCGGCACCGCTGCGCCAAACTCATCGGGAAACAGTTCCCTGAGCTGTGGCGCGCCATGCCAGTGGCGCGACATGCCTTCGAAGATGCTGCGGTGCAGCGGGTTGGCGCCCAGCCACGCATCCAGCGCGCGCTCATCGGCGCCCGTCCAGTCCGGCTGCTGGCGGCGCACGAACCAGTCGGCCGCCCTGTCATGCAGCCCCACCAGCTCCTGCGGCGAAACGCCCGGGGGAAGTTCGTTGCTCATCGTGTGTTCTCTGCGGCGCCCGGCCGCTGCTCGTCTGCGCGCAGCAGGGCACGCATTTGCTCGGCGCTGGCGTAGCGTACGCGGATCTCGCAATAGGACAGTGCCCGGCTCAGGTGGCGCGAGACCATGCGCACGGTGATGTCCATGCGCTCGGCCGTCTGCTCCAGCGTCAGTTCCTGCACGCGGTGCAGCACGAAGGCCTGGCGCTGGCGCTCGGGCAGCTCGTTCAGGGCATCGCGCAGCCGGGCCAGGCGCTGGCGGCGCTCATCGTCCAGCGCATGATCGGCTCTGTCGCGGGCCGGCAGGGACTCGACCTCGTCGCGGCAATCCTCCACGGACACCAGCCGCACACCGGCCTGCTGCGGCGCCGTGCGGTGCGCGAAGGCCGCCACGCTGCGCACGACCTGATGCAGATAGGGCCGCTCTTCGTCCACGGGCAGGCACTTGTCGGCCGACAGCATGCGCACGAAGACCTCCTGGGAGGCATCCTCGATATCGGCCGGGCTCTTGAAGTACCGCGCCAGCATGCGCTGCAGCGGCTTGCGCCAGCGGGTGTAGAGACTGCGGGAATGGCCACCGGGCTCTCCCGGAGCGTCGTCGCGCTTCATGGCAGGCATGGCACGGCGGACGTGGAAGTTGTCCGGCGGCGAGGTAATGGGGGCGGAATCTGGAGCACGATGCAAACAGCTGAGCCGGCGATTGTATCGAGAACGATTCTCATCATCAGCTCGCCTTGGCCACAAAAAAAGGGCGCCGAAGCGCCCCTTGATTGCCGTGCCCGCAAGGGCCGCACCGGTTCAGTGCTGCAGGATCTTGTTGAGGAATTCCTTGGTGCGCGGCTGGCGTGCTTCGGGGTTGCCGAAGAATTCGTCCTTGGAGCAGTCCTCCAGGATCTTGCCGCCCACGTCCATGAAGATCACGCGGCTGGCCACCTTGCGTGCGAAGCCCATTTCGTGGGTCACGCACATCATGGTCATGCCTTCGTTGGCCAGGCCGATCATCACGTCCAGCACTTCGCCGACCATTTCGGGGTCCAGCGCGGAGGTCGGTTCGTCGAACAGCATCACGATGGGGTCCATGGACAGCGCGCGCGCAATGGCCACGCGCTGCTGCTGGCCACCCGACAGCTGGCCCGGGAACTTGTCCTTGTGCGCCGTCAGGCCCACGCGGTCCAGCATCTTGAGGCCGCGCTTCTTGGCGTCGTCCGGGCTGCGACCGAGCACCTTGATCTGGGCGATGGTCAGGTTCTCGGTCACCGACAGGTGCGGGAACAGCTCGAAGTGCTGGAACACCATGCCCACGCGGCTGCGCAGCTGGGGCAGGTTGGTCTTGGGATCGTGCACGGCCACGCCGTCCACGAAGATCTCGCCCTTCTGGAAGGGCTCCAGCGCGTTGATGGTCTTGATCAGCGTGGACTTGCCCGAGCCCGAAGGGCCGCAGACCACCACGACCTCACCCTTCTGGATGTTGGTGGAGCAGTCGGTCAGCACCTGGAAGCTGCCGTACCACTTGGAAACGTTCTTGAGTTCAATCATTGCAATTCCTCAATGGGGTGCTGGCTCATCGAATGATGGCAATTTTCTTGTGCAGGCGCTTGACTGCCCACGAGAGCGAGTAGCACAGCACGAAGTAGGTCACGCCAGCGGCCAGATAGGATTCGATGGGACGGCCATAGTTCTTGCCCGCCACTTCGAAGCCCTTGAGCATGTCGTAGGCACCGATGGCATAGACCAGCGAGGTGTCCTGGAACAGGATGATGGTCTGCGTGAGCAGCACCGGCAGCATGTTGCGGAACGCCTGGGGCAGGACCACGAGGCGCATGTTCTGGCCGTAGGTCATGCCCATGGCCTGGCCCGCGGAGACCTGGCCGCGCGGGATGGACTGGATGCCCGCGCGCATGATCTCGCTGAAGTAGGCCGCCTCGAAGGCGATGAAGGTGATGATGGCCGAGACCTCGGCGCCGATGGGCCGACCGATGATCAGCGGCATCAGCAGGAAGAACCACAGGATCACCATCACCAGCGGCACGGAGCGCATGCCGTTGACGTAGAGCGTGGCGGGCACATCAAGCCACTTCTTGCCGGACAGGCGCATCAGCGCCAGCACGGTGCCGAAGAGCACGCCGCCGATGGTGGCGATGACGGTCAGCGTCAGGCTGAAGTACAGGCCCTTCAGCACGAAGTTGCTGAACAGGTCCCAGGTGAAGAACGACCAGTCGATTTGCAGGTTCATGTCAGTGTCCTCCGCCGCTGGCAGCGATCAGGCCCGGGACGCGCGAACGCTTCTCGATGAAGGCCATGATGCGGTTGATGGCAAAGGCGGAAATCACATACAGGCCGGTGACGGCCAGATAGATCTCGATGCCGCGCGAAGTCTCTTCCTGCGCCTGCATGGCGAACATGGTCAGCTCGGCCACGGACACGGCGAAGGCCACGGACGAGTTCTTGAACACGTTCATGGTCTCGCTGGTCAGCGGCGGGATGATGATGCGGAACGCCATGGGCAGCAGCACGTAGCGGTAGTACTGGAACGTGGTGAAACCCATCGCCATGCCCGCATAGCGCTGGCCGCGCGGCAGCGCCTGGATGCCCGAACGCACCTGCTCGGCGATACGCGCCGAGGTGAAGAAGCCCAGCGCCAGCACCACGAGCACGAAGCCCGGCAGCGACTTCAGCGCAGGAACAAAGGACGGAACCACGTGGTACCACATGAAGATGTGGACCAGCAGCGGAATATTGCGAAACAGCTCCACCCAGGCATTGCCCAGCCGCACGATCCACGGCCGGCCCTCCAAAGTGCGCAGCGTGCCGATCAGCGATCCGACGACCAGAGCGATCACCAGCGACAGCAGCGACACGGAAATGGTCCAGCCCCAGGCCGACAGCATCCAGTCCAGGTAGGTGATATCGCCGTTCTTGCCGAAGCAGCTTTGACCGACCTCTTGGGTAATGGTGTCCTGGCAGAACACCTGCCAATCCCAACTCATAGGAGCACCCCTTCATTCAAAACACGAAATGCGTGCCGGCAGAAAAACCGGCGCCGCAACAAAAAACGCCCCTTCCAACCGCATGGCAGAAGGGGCGGCATTCAGCTGGTGCTTACTTGACTTCGTACGACTCCATGGGCTTGTCGTTGGGGTTGGCCCATGCGTCCTTGGTGGCGTCGGACAGCGGCAGGCCGACCTTCACGTTGGCCGGGGGAATCGGCTGCATGAACCACTTGTCATAGAGCTTGGCCAGCGAGCCGTCGGCGATCTGGCGCTTGATGGAGTCGTCCACAGCCTTCTTGAAGGCGGGGTCGTCCTTGCGCAGCATGCAGGCGATGGGCTCGACCGACAGGGTTTCGCCGACGATCTTGTAGTCGGCAGGTGCCTTGGACTTGGAGATGTTGGCGGCCAGGATGGAGCCGTCCATGATGAAGGCGTCGGCACGGCCGGTTTCCAGCATCAGGAAGCTGTCGGCGTGGTCCTTGCCCATGACTTCCTTGAAGGTCAGGCCGTCGGCGCGCTTGTTCTTGCGCAGGGTCTGCACCGAGGTGGTGCCCGTCGTCGTGACGATGGTCTTGCCGTTCAGGTCCTTGATGCCGGTGATGCCGGAGTTGCCCTTGACGGCGATGCGCACTTCTTCCACGTAGGTGGTCACGGCGAAGGCCACATCCTTTTGGCGGGCCTGGCTGTTGGTGGTGGAGCCGCACTCGATGTCCACGGTGCCATTGGTCACCAGGGGGATGCGGTTTTGCGAGGTGACGGGCTGGTACTTGATGTCCAGCTTGGCCAGGCCCAGCTGCTTCTGGATGTCGGCCAGCACGCGCTCGCCCATCTCGGTGTGGAAGCCCACGTACTTGCCATTGCCCAGCGTGTAGCCCAGGCCGGAGGATTCACGCACGCCCAGCGTCACGGCGCCGGAGGACTTGATCTTGGCCAGGGTGTCACCAGCCTGCGCGAAAGCGCTGCCTGCAGCCAGGGCGGTCACGGCGATGGCCAACAAATGCTTCTTCATACGGGTCTCCTGAGATGAGAACGAAAACGGTCTTGATGAGAACGGTCGAGTCGCCTTGTGGGCTTGCTCGAACTATCAACGATGTGACACATATTGTGCAATCACGCACGGTGCTGGAGCACCGACACGTGCTAGGGCTTTCCAGCACGTCAGCCGGATTCAGGTAAGCAACTGCCGTGCCATGGCACGCGTTTTTTGCCCGATCCAGCGCACCGGCGGTCCTGCACACGGCGTGGTTGCTGTGCGCGCACTCTAATGCCAGGGCCGGTGGCACAGCCAATGCCGTTTGCAAAAGCCCTTATGCATGCTATGCATAATAGGTGTTTACCCTAGGCATAACCCGTGCACCAAGTCGGGCTCTTGCCGGGCACCCGCATGCACCAACGTGCAGCAAAAAGGGGCTGCGAGAGCCCCTTTTTTCCTGGTGCGTGCCGTTTGGCGTGTCAGCCGATGGTCTCGCCCTGCTCCAGCAGGAAGTTCCACAGCGCGCCGGCCACGCCCTGGGGCGCGTCCTTGCTGGCGGGTTTTTCACGGTAGGCGCGCACTTCCATGTCCATGCGAAAACCGTTGTCGCCCGCAGGCGCGGCGCTGACCAGGCGCCCGGCCTCCAGCTCGTTGCGCACGGCGCTGAACGGCAAGAACGCGACGCCATGGCCTTCCAGCGCCATGGCCTTGAGGCCTTCGGCCATGTCGGTCTCGTAGACGCGTTCCAGGTGCACGGCCTCGGCCGCTTCCTTGAGGATGAGCTCCGTCACCCGGCCCAGGTAGGCGCCGGGCGCATAGCCCAGATAGGGCAGCGGCTGGCCCTGGCGGCCCGGCAGCTGGTGCAGCGGCAGGCCGTCGGCGTCGGGCTTGGCGTAGGGGGCGAGCACCTCATGGCCCAGGCTGACCATCTCGTAGCGCGCCGGGTCAAGCTGGAAGGGCTGGGACGGATGGAAGTAGGCGATCAGCAGGTCGCAGCCGCCTTCGACCAGGCGCATCACGGCGTCATGCACATTGAGCGCGAACAGCCGGCTGCGGAACGGCCCGAACTTGGCCTGCACGCTGGAGACCCAGTTCGGGAAGAAAGTGAAGGCCAGCGTGTGCGGCACCGCAAACCCCACCATGCCCTTGCCCGCGCTGACGTGGGCACGCAGCATGGTGCGCGTGCTCTGCAGCGACTGCAGCATCTCCAGCGCCTGGTCATACATGGTCTTGCCGGCCGGCGTGAGCCGGGTCGGGTAGGAGCTGCGGTCCACAAGGTCGGTGCCGGCCCAGGCCTCCAGTGCCTGGATGCGGCGCGAGAACGCAGGTTGCGTCACGTGCCGCAGTTGGGCGGAGCGGCTGAAACTGCGTGTTTCAGCCAGGCTGACGAAATCTTCTAGCCATTTGGTTTCCATGGGCCTCATTATCCGCCGGGCCGTGACGGGTGCCTGACAGGGCAGGGATGGTCCCTCTGGCACACCGCATGGATGCGCACATAATGGCGCTGCGCCGCATTTACCCAATGTGACATTTTTTCCTCACGGCCCCCGGCACACGACGCCGAGGAAGCTCAGTGACTGCATCTGCCCCGCCATGTGTAATTTTCTGACTCCCCGCGTCCATGTCATCCCCTCCCACCGAAAACGGCGCCGCTGAGACGCCTTCGCAGCCGGACGAGCCGCGTTCGCTGCGCATCGAGGACTGGCTCACCGTGGTGATCATGGCCCTGCTGGCCCTGATCACCTTCGCCAATGTGCTGGTGCGCTACTTCACTTCCTCCTCCTTCGCCTGGACCGAGGAAATCTCGGTCTTCCTGATGATCCTGCTGGCCATGGTCGCGGGCTCGGCGGCCGTGGCGCGCAACGCCCATATCCGCATCGAGTACTTCGCCGAAGGCGGCAGCGCCCTGCGCAGGAAGCGCCTGGCACGCTTCGGCACGCTGATGGTGGCCCTGCTGTTCGCCGTGATCGCCGCACTGAGCGTGCGCGTGGTCTGGGACGACTACCGTTTCGAGGAAACCTCGCCCGGCATCGGCGTGCCGCAGTGGTGGTATTCGATGTGGCTGCCGATTTGCTCGGCACTGATCACGGTGCGCGCGCTGCAGCTGTTCCAGCGCCAGGGCCGCCCTGGCGCCTTCGATGACAGCACCGGGGAGAAGGCGCAATGATCGCAACCCTGCTCTTCATCGCCTTCCTGGGCCTGATGTTCCTGGGCGTGCCGATCGGCGCGGCCCTGGGCCTGGCGGGCGCCGCCGCCATCGCGCTGGCCAGCCCCGACACGCAGTGGTTCGGCCTGCTGGCCGTGCCGCAGAACTTCTATGCGGGCCTGGGCAAGTACCCGCTGCTGGCGATTCCGATGTTCGTGCTCGTGGGCTCGATCTTCGACCGCTCGGGCGTGGCGCTGCGCCTGGTGAACTTCGCCGTGGCCATCGTGGGCCGCGGCCCCGGCATGCTGCCCCTGGTGGCGATTGCCGTGGCCATGTTCCTGGGCGGCATCTCGGGCTCGGGCCCGGCCAATGCCGCCGCCGTGGGCGGCGTGATGATCGCGGCCATGAGCCGCGCCGGCTATCCCGGCAGCTTCTCGGCCAGCGTGGTGGGCGCGGCTGCGGCCACCGACATCCTGATCCCGCCGTCCGTGGCCTTCATCATCTACTCGGTGCTGGTGCCCGGCGCCTCGGTGCCGGCGCTGTTTGCGGCCGGCATGATCCCCGGCATCCTGGCCGGCGTGGCGCTGATCATTCCCGCCGTGTGGATGTCGCGCAAGCACAAGATGGGTGCGCTGGAATCGTCCATGCCGCGCCCGCCGTTCTGGCGCAGCCTGCGCGAGGCCTCCTGGGGCCTGGCCGCTCCGGTGCTGATCCTGGGCGGCATGCGCGCCGGCTGGTTCACCCCCACCGAGGCCGCCGTGGTGGCCGTGTTCTACGGCCTGTTCGTGGGCATGTTGATCCACCGCACCATCACGCTGCGCGACCTCTACCCCATCCTGCGCGAGGCCGGCGAGCTGTCGGCCGTGATCCTGCTGGTGGTGTCGCTGGCCGGCATCTTCGCGTTCTCGCTGTCCACGCTGGGCGTGATCGATCCGGTGGCCAAGGCCATCGTGGACTCGGGCCTGGGCGAGTACGGCGTGATGGCGCTGCTGATCCTGCTGCTGATCACCGTGGGCATGTTCCTGGACGGCATCTCCATCTTCCTGATCTTCGTGCCGCTGCTGCTGCCGATCATGCAGCACTACAACTGGGACCCGGTGTGGTTCGGCGTCATCCTCACGCTCAAGGTGGCGCTGGGCCAGTTCACGCCGCCGCTGGCCGTGAACCTGATGGTGTCCTGCCGCATCGCGGGCGTGCGCATGGAGTCCACCGTGCGCTGGGTCGGCCCCATGCTGCTGGCCATGTTCCTGGTGATGATCGCCGTGATCGCCTTCCCGCAACTGGCGCTCTGGCTCCCCGCACGCCTGGGCTACTGATTTCCCAAAAATTCAACAAGGAGACCTTCGCAATGAAACTTCGCACTTTCCTCGCCAGCGGCCTGGCCGCGGCTGCGGCCCTGGCCCTTTCGTCCGCTCCCGCAGTGGCGCAGACTCCGGCCAAGTACAAGAGCGAGTACCGCATGTCGCTGGTGCTGGGCACGGCCTTTCCCTGGGGCAAGGGCGGCGAGATCTGGGCCAACAAGGTGCGCGAGCGCACCAATGGCCGCATCAACATCAAGCTCTACCCGGGCGTGTCCCTGATCCAGGGCGACCAGACGCGCGAATTCAGCGCGCTGCGCCAGGGCGTGATCGACATGGCCGTGGGCTCCACGCTGAACTGGTCGCCCCAGATCAAGGAGCTGAACCTGTTCGCCCTGCCCTTCCTCATGCCCGACTACGCCGCCGCCGACGCGCTCACGCATGGCGAGCCCGGCAAGCGCCTGTTCCAGCGCCTGGAGAAGGCCGGCGTGGTGCCGCTGGCCTGGGGCGAGAACGGCTACCGCGAGATCAGCAACTCCAAGCACGCCATCAAGACCCCTGCCGACCTCAAGGGCCTGAAGATCCGCGTCGTGGGCTCGCCGCTGTTCCTGGACACCTTCACCGCGCTGGGCGCCAACCCCACGCAGATGAGCTGGGCCGATGCCCAGCCCGCCATGGCCAGCGGCGCCGTGGACGGCCAGGAAAACCCCGTGTCGGTCTACATGGCCGCCAAGCTGCAGTCCGTGGGCCAGAAGCATCTGACGCTGTGGGGCTACATCAACGATCCGCTGATCTTCGTGGTCAACAAGGACATCTGGGCCACCTGGACCAAGGAAGACCAGGACATCGTGCGCCAGGCCGCCGTGGACGCCGCCAAGGAGCAGATCGTGATCGCGCGCAAGGGCATGATCGAGGCCGACAAGCCGCTGCTCAAGGACCTGACCGCCAACGGCGTGACCGTGACCCAGCTCACGCCGGCCGAGCGCGAAGCCTTCGTCAAGGCCACGCGCCCCGTCTACGACAAGTGGAAGCAGCAGGTCGGCGCCGACCTGGTGGATGTGGCGGAGAAAGCCATTGCCGCGCGAACTCGTTAGAATGCTATCGGTTGATCGCACACTCCGGTAGAAGCAAAAGGCCCCGCTCTGCGGGGCCTTTTTTTTCGCCATCCTGCTGCGCAGGAACGGCCCGGGCCTCCGGCACGCCATCAACGAACGCCATGCCCCCATGATGGCCTCGGCGAATGGGACAGCCTCTATGAGGCAGCAGCGCCGGCGCCCTGCACGCCACCCAGCAACATGTCTGTCCCCATCTCGCACAGCAGCTCCTCCAGTGCGCCCGAGGCAATCAGCGGCGAAGCCTCCAGCGAGGCGAAGCGCACCGTGCCCAGCACGGCCCGCGTGGCCACGTAAAGGCGCGCATAGGACAGCGAGGGGCCGCCCCAGCGCTGCAGGTGGGCGGCCATGCGCTCGGCGGTCTCGCGCATGGACAGGGCAATGCGCTCATCACCATCCTGGCGCCAGGCAAAGCGCGCCAGCTTGCGCCGCGCAGGCGTGCGGCCCGCAAAGCCCTCGACGATGCAGGCGACCACGCCGCGCGCCACGGCCTCGCGCGGCAGGCCCTGCTCCGACGCCTGCTCCAGCCAGGCCTCGATGGCCGCGACGGCCGCACGGCGCTGACCATCGACCATGGCGCGGAAGACGGCCTGCTTGTCGGGGAAGTACTGGTAGAGCGTGCCGATGGAGACGCCTGCGCGCTCGGCAATGCGGTTGGTGGTGAGCGCGGCTTCGCCCTCCTTGACCAGAATCTGAGCTGCTGCCTGAACAATGGCCTGCAGCGTGCGCTGCGCACGGGCCTGTACGGGCTGTCTTCTTCTCTGGGATTCAGTGGTAGCGGAGGTATGGGAGGGCATGCGGCAAAACCTGAGCACAAGGCGAGTTTTCTGCCCGGA
Source organism: Delftia sp. JD2 (assembly GCF_001682645.1). NCBI lineage: Bacteria > Pseudomonadati > Pseudomonadota > Betaproteobacteria > Burkholderiales > Comamonadaceae > Delftia > Delftia sp. JD2. Next base: position 4,322 of record NZ_LFJT01000088.1, on the reverse strand, counting down.
GTTTAAGCACTACAGTGGCCGGCCATTGCAGCAAATCCCAAGGAATACACCATGAAGAAGCATCAGCACACCGGCGCGTGGGAAGCCCTGCCGTGAAGGGCGTGCAACTGCTGGCCCTGGCCGCCGCCCTGTTCGACACGGCGGCCGCGCTGGCCCACTTCGCCTGCATCGTATGGGGGGGACGTGGGCTGCGGCTCATGGGGGCCGGCGAGCGCATGGCGCGCATGGCCGAGGCGGGGCACTGGTATCCGCCGCTGGTGTCGGCGGCCATCGGCGTGGTGCTGTCGCTGCTGGCGGGGTATGCACTGGCAGGCGCGGGCCTGCTGGGTCCCCTGCCCTTCATGCGCCCGGTGCTGGCCGGGGCCGGCCTGGTGCTGGTGGCGCGGGCCGTGGCCTATCCGTGGCTGAAGCCGCGGTTCCCGGACAACAGCGACCGCTTCTGGCATGTGTCCTCGGCCATCTGCCTGGTCATGGGACTGCTGCACCTGGCAGCAGCCCTTGGGAGGTAAAGGGCTGAATCCAGCCTCAGGCCGTGACGGGCGAGACCAGCGGGCGGCCTTCCAGGTGGCAGCGCATGTTGGCGATGAAGCGGTCCACCGAGGCCTGCACGGCTTCGGGCGACCAGCCGCCCACATGGGGCGTGAGCACCACGGCGTCCAGGTCCAGCAGTTCGGCCGGGGGCGCGGGTTCGCTTTCGTAGACATCCAGGCCCGCGCCGGCAAGGCGGCCTTCGCGCACGGCGGCGGCCAGGGCGGCGGTATCGACCACGCTGCCGCGCGCGATATTGACCAGATGGCCCTGCGGGCCCAGCGCATCCAGCACCTGCGTGTTGATGAGGTGGCGCGTGCCCGGGCCGCCCGGCGTGGCGACCAGCAGCACATCGGCCCATTGCGCCAGGGACAGCAGGTCGCCGAAGTAGCGGTGGGGCAGCTCGCTGCGCTGGCTGCGGTTGTGGTAGCCGATCTCCATCTCGAAGCCCAGCGCGCGCTGGGCGATCTTGGCGCCGATGGCACCCATGCCGAGGATGCCCAGACGCTTGTGCGAGACATTGGGCGGCAGCGGCATGGCAGTGCGCCAGACGCCGTCGCGCGTGGCGCGGTCCAGGCGCACCAGGCCGCGCACGGAGGCGATCAGCAGGCCCATGGCGTGGTCGGCCACGCAGTCGTCATTGGTGCCCGCGCCATTGCCCACGGCAATGCCGTGGGCCTGCGCATGGGCGACATCGATGTTCTCGTAGCCCGCGCCCAGCGCGCAGACCAGCCTGAGGGCCGGCATGCGCTGCATCTGCGCGGCCGACAGGCCGATGGAGCCGATGGTCAGCACGGCCTGGATGCGTGCGCCGTGCTCGGCGAGAGCCGCCTCGCATTGGCTGGCGTCGGGCGCGTAGAGCAGGTCGAAGGAGGGAAAGGCCTGGGCCATCTGGCGCAGATGGCCTTCGGCGTTGAAGTTCAGGACAAGCAGGGCAGGTTGCATGGCGAAAGAGCGGCGCCCGCTGCCGCAGGGAAATCAGCGGCTTCAACGGGCTGTGGGCAAGGGGAAACCCATTGTCCACCCGCCAGGGGCCCTGCGCGGTGCCGCCCTACAGGTCCAGCACCAGCCGGGCGGATTTCGCGCGCGAGCAGCAGGGCAGGAACTGGTCGCAGGCGGCCTGCTCGTCCTCGGTCAGGTACATGTCGCGGTGCTCGGGCTCGCCCGAGAGCACGCGCGTGAGGCAGGTGCCGCACACGCCCTGCTCGCACGAGGTCTGCACCTCCACGCCGATGCCGGCCAGCGCCTGGACGACGGTCTGCTCGGGCGCCACGCGCACCACCTGGCCGGTGCTGGCGATCTGGATCTCGAACCCGGCATCGCCCTCGCGCTGCACGGCCTCGCCCGCGAAGAACTCGTAGTGCAGGCTGTCCTCGCCCCAGCCCGACGTGCGTGCCATGCCCAGGGCCGCGTCCATGAAGCCGCGCGGGCCGCAGACATACAGGTGCAGGCCCGCCTGCGGGGCGCCGAGCAGTTGCGCCATGTCGAGCGCGCCCTCGCCATCCACATGCAGGTGCACGCGGTCGGCCCAGGGCATGGACTGCAGCAGGGCCGTGAAGGCCATGCGCTCGCGCGAACGCGCGCAGTAGTGCAGTTCGAAATCGGCACCCTCGCGCGCCAGCTGGCGCGCCATGGCCAGCACGGGCGTGATGCCTATGCCACCGGCCAGCAGCAGATGCCGTGCAGGCCCGCCCGCATGCAGCGCGAAGTGGTTGCGCGGCGCGCCGATGGCGATCTGCTGGCCTTCCTGCACCTGTTCGTGCACGGCGGCCGAGCCGCCGCGCGAGGCGGCCTCGCGCAGCACGCCGACCACGTAGCGGCCCGTGTCCTGCGGGTCGTTGCACAGCGAGTACTGGCGCACCAGGCCGCCGGGCAGGTGCAGGTCGATGTGCGAGCCGGCCGTGAAGGCGGGCAGGCTTTCGCCGTCCAGCGGCACGAGTTCAAGGCTGCAGATGTCCTGCGCCTCGGCGCATTTGCGCGCGACACGCACTTGAAGGATGGGGTTGGCTTGCATGGGGAAACGTGGGAATGGAGGGGTTCGGAAAAATCAGGCCGCCGCCAGCGCCTGGGCGCTGGCCTCGCGCAGCCGGTGGATGACGCGGCGCGCGCGGTTGGGGCCTGCGTCCACATGGATGTCGATGACGGGGCGCGCGCCAAAGCGCTGCTGGTTGCGGAACTGGGCCTCGATGACGACCTTGTCTTCCTCGAAGGTGGCAGCCGTCTGGTCGATCACCAGGCGCGTGGTGTCCTGCATGTCCGGATGCGGGTTGGTGGCAATGGTCCAGAAGTAGTGGGCCGAATGCTCGGTCTCCGGCGTCACGCCGTGAAAGCCCCGCATGTGAAAGCCTTCGCGCTGCGGGTCGTCCAGCTGCCCGCTGCCTGCGTCCATGGCGCCGGTCCAGATGCGCACATGCGAGGGGTGGAACTCCACCTCCTGCCAGCGGTCGATGCGGCCCGCGAACGGCCAGGCCGCCGCATAGGTGGGCGGCGGGTCGGAGTCGGGCATCCAGCGCAGTACGGTGACGCTGTCGCCCTCCTGGCGCACCTTGAGCTCGGCATTCATGTGGACGCCGGCATTGCCACCGATGGTCTTGAGGTGCACATAGCCCAGGTGGCTGAGGTCCAGCAGGTTGTCGTGGATGAGCTGGTAGGGCGCGTCGTAGTGGTAGACATCGCCGCCGAAGCGGTAGCGCGCATCGCCGTGCACGGGATAGGCGGGCGGCTCCTGCGCGGGCACGGAATCGGGCGTGGCGCCCATCCAGATCCAGAGGATCTGGTCACGCTCGCGCAGGTCGAAGGACTTGACGCAGGCCTTGGGCGGTATGCGCTGCTGGCCCGGAATCTCCAGGCACTGCCCGGCGCGGTCGAACAGCAGGCCGTGGTAGCCGCAGCGCAGGCCGCGCGCCTCCACCGTGCCGCAGGACAGCGGCAGCTCGCGGTGGCAGCAGCGATCTTCCAGCGCGGCGACGCTGCCATCGGGCGTGCGAAACAGCACGACGGGCCGGCCCAGCAGGGTGCGCGCCAGCGGCGCGTCCTGCAGCTCCCAGGCAAAGCCGGCGACATACCACTGGTCCAGCGGGAAGGCGGGCACGGGTGAGGGTGCGGTGGTGCATTCGGTCATGGGGTTCTCCTTCTTGTCTGCAAGCCGCGCTCAATGCGCCGACAGCGTGCGGCCCGTGGCTGCGGGCCTGCCGGCTTCGGGCCCCTGCAGCCGGTGCAGCGACACGATGCAGGCCGCGAACACGAAGGCCGCGCCATAGCCCACGTACAGCTGGCTGGCCGACCAGGAGGCGTCGAGCAGCGAGCCCGCGACCATGGGCGAGACGATGGCGCCGATGCGCCCTATGCCTATGCCCCAGCCCACACCGGTCACGCGCACCTCGCCGCCATAGACCATGGGCGCGATGGCATAGAGCCCCGCCACGCAGCCGTTGACGAAGACGCCGATCAGGAAGGCCAGCGCATACGACAGCAACAGCGAGCCCGGATTGCTCACGATGAAGCACAGCAGCACGGCCGTGGCCAGCATGAAGCCGGCCAGTGCGCGGTGCACGGGATAGCGCGCCGCCAGCAGGCCCAGCAAGGTGGCGCCCAGGATGCCGCCCAGGCTCAGCAGCACGCCGCCGGTCACGCCCTGCTCGGGCGTGAGGCCCGAGGCGGCCAGCAGCTTGGGCGTCCAGCTCATGACGAAGTAAAAGCCGAACATCACCGCGAAGAACGACAGCCAGACCAGCAGCGTGGGCCGGCGCAGGCCCGGCGCGAACAGCTGCAGCGGCCCCCGCCGCACCGGCCCC
>NZ_LFJT01000087.1:0-20473 GCF_001682645.1 Delftia sp. JD2 | reverse complement strand
TGACCCTATCGTCTAGAGGCCTAGGACATCACCCTTTCACGGTGAGTACCGGGGTTCGAATCCCCGTAGGGTCGCCAAGTTTGCAGCACTTGGCTCGAAAGAGCGCAAAAGCTGTCTGCCAGGAGTGGTAGTTCAGTTGGTTAGAATACCGGCCTGTCACGCCGGGGGTCGCGGGTTCGAGTCCCGTCCACTCCGCCAGATTCCTTGTGCAGACCCAGCGTTTGCACAGACAAGAAGCCACCGCAAGGTGGCTTTTTTTCGTCTGCAGGTTGCAGCAGCAGGCTGCGCTCCGTTCGCTTTTCCTGCCTGTGTACCCAGCCCTTCGGTGCCCCCCGCGCTGCGCTTGGGGTATCACCAGTCCGTCATGATCCAGGCCCATCATCCATGGCGAGGGAAAGCCATGGGGACGGGAATCCATAGGTACCGGCTGCCGATTTTCCAATGCCGATAGCCGTGTCTTCGTTTGCCTTGGCGGGACGTCTTCCAGACAGGTACGAGATGCCGATCCAGACCCGGTTTTGTCGCCGGAGCTGTTAATGCTTCTCATTTCATGTTCTGGAAAACGTTAAAGGAGCACCACTGCATGCCTTGGTCCCGGTTCAAGTTTCAGCACGTCTGCAAGGCCGCACAGCCCTTGCCGATCCTGTTCCAGGACGCATGGGCCCGGCGAGGTCGGCCGCCGCCATGAAGCCGCCATGAAGCCGGTATGAGGCCGATCTAAGGCCCGACTCCCCAAGTCACGCCGATGCGCATCGGCGTTCACTGATGCCCTGCGGTCAGCGGTTGTGCCGCCGCTTTCCGCCTGTGCCGAGCCCCGTTCCCGTCTTTTTGCACGGGCGGCACGCCGGCAGTCCATCGACCTGCGGTCGACATTTCCCCTTGACGTTCTTGCCTAGTTTGCGAGAGGAACTGCATCGTGTCCTTGAATCACACACATTCTTCGCTGGAAGAGGTTTTCATTGCTTCGCGTGGACAGTTGGTGAGGGTCGCGCGAAGAATTCTCAGGAATCCTGAACTGGCCGACGACGCCGTGCAGGACACCTATCTGCGCGTTGCCGAGATGCGCAGCGATGCCGAGATCGCCAAGCCCGCCGCCTATTGGACGCGCGCCGTCTGCAACATGGCGCTGGACTACCTGCGCCGCCAGGAGCGCGAGAACAGCTACCGCACCCACGGCGTGGATGTGGAGACGCTGGAGATACCGGACAGCCGCTCGCCCGAGCGCCTTTTGTTCGAGTCCCAGGCCATACGCCTGATCGACCAGGCCCTGGACGAGGTGCCGCCCAAGACCCGCGAGACCTTCGAGCTGTACCGCATCAAGGGCCTCACCCAGCGCCAGATCGCCGAGCACATGGAGTGTGCGCTGGGCCTGGTGAACGCCAGGATTGCCGACGCCTGCAAGGCCATCCATGTCCACCGCTCGCTGCTGGACCACCATTGAACGGTGCAGCCCGGCGCACGACCCGGAACCGGCGCGCACGCGGCGTGAACAGTTTCGGATTCGGAACGTCATGTTCAACAGAGGCGCAGTACCGGATCGCCGCGATCCGGTACTGGCCTCACCGATGTTCAACCGCATAAAGGACGCCTGCATGTCTACAAGCTGCTTCGACCGCGAAGACGAAACCTTCATCGTTCTGGTCAACCACGAGGAACAGTATTCCATCTGGCCGCACTGGAAGGCCGTGCCCGGCGGCTGGACCGCCGTGGAGGGCGTGAAGGGCGACAAGAAAACCGTGCTTGAGTACGTGGACGCCACCTGGACCGACATGCGGCCCAAGTCGCTGCGCGTGTGGATGCAGCAGCAGGAGCAGGCGGGTGCCGGCGCCGCGCTGCAAAGCGATACCGATACCGTGATCGAAACCGCAGCGGGCTGACGCGCATGCACGCGCCGCTGACCCTGCTGTGCCTGCCGTGCGCAGGCGCCAGCGCCACCATGTACCTGCGCTGGCGTAGGCTGCTGCCCCACTGGATCCGCATTGCGCCGGTGGAGCTGCCGGGGCGGGGCAGCCGGCTGGGCGAGCCTGCGGTCGAGGACTTCGGGCAGCTGGTATCGCTGCTGTGCGCCGAGCAGCGCCAGGCCATGCGCGGCCGCTTTGCGCTGCTGGGCCACAGCATGGGCGCGCTGCTGGCCTTCGGCATGGCGCGGCAATTGCGCGAGCAGGGCAGGGAGCTGCCGCTGGCCCTGGTTGCCTCGGGCAGCCCGGCACCGACCTGCCGCGATCCCGAGCGCTTTGCGGGCAAGGGCGACGATGCGGCGCTGATTGCCGATCTGCGCAGGCAGGGCGGCACGCCCGAAGAGGTGTTTGGCAGCCCCGAGCTCATGCGTATCACGCTGGATGTGCTGGGGTCCGACTACCGCGTCTGCGAGAGCTTCGGCCATGTGCCCGCTGCGGGCCTGCCGCTGCCGGTGCACGTCTTTGCGGGGCGGCAGGACGACATCGAGGCGCCCCGCGTCCAGGCCTGGTCGCAGGAGGCCGCTGGGGCCTTCACGCTGGACTGGTTCGAGGGCGGGCATTTCTTCATCAAGCAGCGCGAAGGCGATGTGCTTGCCGTGCTGGCGCAGCGCCTGGCCGGGTCCCAGTCACTCCAGGGAGAAATCCATGCAGCTCGTGTCCGTGCGTGAGGCCATGAGCCAGGGCATCGAGGTCTTCAGGCTGGACCTGGACCTGTCGGCCGAACTGAGCGACAGCCTGCCGCACCTGACCCCCGAGGAGCGCGGTCGCGCCGCGCGCTTCGTGCGGGCCGCCGACCGGCTGCGCTTCGCACAGACGCGCGCTGCCACGCGGCGGCTGCTGGGGCGCAGGCTGGGCTGCTGCCCGGCCGACGTGCCCCTGGCCATCGGCACGCACGGCAAGCCCTTCGTGGATGACGAACCGCACAGGGCGCCTGTGTTCAACGTCTCGCATTCGGGCGGGCATGCGCTGATCGCGCTGGCCGATCCCGGTGGCGTGCTGCACCTGGGCGTGGACATCGAGCAGCACAAGCCCGACCTCGATGCCGAGGTCATGCTCGACGCCGTCTGCACCGACCAGGAACGCGCCAGCGTGCGCCGTGCGCCTGATCGGCTGGCGGCCTTCTACCAGCGCTGGGTGGGCAAGGAAGCCGTGCTCAAGGCCATCGGCATCGGCGTGGCCGACCACCTGCGCTCCATAGGCATCAGCCCGGGAGGGGACGGACGGCTGGCCATCGCCTGCGCGGTCCCCGACTGGAATGGTTTTCAAGCGATGGCGCTGCCAGCGCCGCCGGGCTACGCGGCAGCTCTTGCGTGGCGCACCAAGGAATCGACATGAATGAAACCCTCCAGCGCTTCGAGCGCAAGGCCCCCGCGGGCTCGCTGCTTCCCCAGCTCATCACGCCCGCCCAGCCGGGCCAGGACCTGCTGGCCGCGCTGCCGCCGCTGCGCCGCGACATCGACGAGGCCCTGCTGACCACGGGCGGCGTGCTGCTGCGCGGCTTTGGCGTGCCCGATGTGGAGACCTTCCAGCGCTTTGCCTCGGCCTTCGGCCATCCGCTGCTCAAGTACGAGTTCGCCTCCACGCCGCGCAGCGCGGTCGAGGCCTCCAGCGGCGCGGGCGTCTACACCTCCACCGAATACCCGGCCCACCAGAGCATTCCGCTGCACAACGAGCAGGCCTACACGCGCGAATGGCCCATGAAGATCTGGTTCCACTGCGTCACCGCATCGCCCGAGGGCGGCGAGACGCCGATTGCCGACAGCCGTGCGGTCTACCGCCGCATTCCGGCGCGCATCCGCGAGCTGTTCGAGCCCGGGATTCTGTACGTGCGCAACTTCGGCGAGATGGACGTGCCCTGGCAGAAGGTCTTCAACACCGAAATCCGCGCCGAGGTCGAGGCCTTCTGCCGCCATGCGCGCATGGACTGGGAGTGGAAGGAAGACGACGGCCTGCGCACGCGCCAGCTCTGCCAGGCCATGGAGAGCCATCCCGTCACGGGCGAGATGGTCTGGTTCAACCAGGCCCACCTGTTCCACATTTCGGCGCGCGAGCCCGAGGAGCGCGAGGTGCTGGAGGAGGTCTACGGCATCGAGAACCTGCCGCGCAACACCTTCTTTGCCGACGGCTCCACCATCGGCGACGACATCTTCGCCGAGGTGCGCGCCGCGCTGGACGCCGAGACCGTCAGCTTCCCCTGGGAGCAGGGCGACGTGCTGATGCTGGACAACATGCTCGTGGCCCATGCCCGCTCGCCCTTCAAGGGGCCGCGCAAGGTCATCGTCGCCATGGCCGAGCCGCGCAGCAATCTGGACCGTTTCTGAGAACCCGGGAGGCAGCTGACATGCTGAGTGGACAAAGTGCAATCGCGGCAGCAGGCCAGGCGCCGGCCAGCCTGGTCGAGCATCTGAGGGGCCTGGCGCAGCAGCGGCCCGACGACATCTGGCTCACCGTGGCCGCCGTGCAGGACGGCCGCGTGGTCGAGCGCAGCCACAGCTATGGCGAGTTCGACCGCCGCGTGCGCGCGCTGGCTGCCCGGCTGCAGCAGCTGTGCCCCGTGGGCGCGCGCGCCCTGGTGATGATGGACAACGACGAGCACTACGCCGCCAGCATGCTGGCCTGCTTCTACGCGGGCGTGATCGCCGTGCCGGTGCCGCCGCTGGAATCGCTGCGCGTGCAGCATCTGGAGCGGCTGCTGGGCATCGTGGGCGACGCGGACGCGGCCTGCGTGATCAGCACGGCCGAAGTGATGCAGGCCCTGCCCGGCGCCGATGCGCGCTTTGCCGGCATTGCCGCCGTGGCCGCCGACCAGGTGGACCTGGCCGATGCCGACGCCTGGCGGCCCCATGCGCCGGCTGCCGACGACATCGCCTTCCTGCAATACACCTCGGGCTCCACCTCGGCGCCCAAGGGCGTGATGGTCAGCCACGGCAACCTCATCGCCAACGAGGCCGCCATCCAGCAGCGCATGGACATCGGCGCGGGCGACCGCTTCATGTCCTGGGCGCCGCTTTACCACGACATGGGCCTGATCGGCGGACTGCTGCAGCCGCTGTACAGCGGGCTGCCGCTGGTGCTGACCTCGCCGCGCCTCTTCCTGGAAAGCCCCGTGCGCTGGCTGGAGCTGATCTCGCGCCACCGCGCCACCATCAGCGGCGGCCCCGACTTCGCCTACCGCATGTGCCTGGAGCGCATCAAGCCGTCGCAGCTGGCGCAGCTGGACCTGTCGAGCTGGCGGCTGGCCTACACGGGCGCCGAGCCCGTGCGTGCCGACACCGTCACGGCCTTCGCGCAGCGCTTTGCCGCCTGCGGGCTGCGGCCCGACGCGGCCTATGCCTGCTACGGCCTGGCCGAAGCCACCCTGTTCATCACCGGCGGCAGTTGCGGCGCAGGCGCCACGATCACGTCCTTCGATACCGAGGCCCTGGCGCAGGGCCGGGCCGAGGAAAGCTCCGGCGCCTCGCAGACCACCCCGCTGGTGGGCTGCGGCCCCGCCGTTCCCGGCCATGCCGTGGCCATCGTCGATCCGCAGAGCCTGCAGGTGCTGGAGCCCGGCCGCGTGGGCGAGATCTGGGCGCACGGCCCCAGCATCAGCCAGGGCTACTGGGGCAAGCAGCAGCAAACGCAGCAGGCCTTTGTCGAGCATGCAGGCCGGCGCTGGCTGCGCACGGGCGACCTGGGCTTCGTGCACGGCGGGCAGGTCCATGTGGCGGGCCGCATCAAGGACCTGATCATCGTGCGCGGGCACAACCTCTACCCGCAGGACATCGAGCGCGTGGTCGAGGCCGAGGTCGAAGCCGTGCGCAAGGGGCGCGTGGCCGCGTTTGCGGTGGACATCGATGGCCGGGAAGGCATAGGCATTGCTGCCGAAGTCTCGTTCGGCATGCAAAAGATGGTGCCGGCCCAGGCCCTGGTCGATGCACTGAGCACCGCCGTGGGTGCGCAGTGCGGCGAGGCGCCCCGGGTGATCGTGCTGCTCAACCCCGGCGCCTTGCCCCGCACCTCCAGCGGCAAGCTGCAGCGCGCAGCCTGCCGCCAGGGCTGGTCCGCGCGCACGCTGGATGCCTGGGCCGTGTTCGAGTCGGGCCGCTTCGCGGACGGCGGCAGCCAGGCACCGCAGGAGGCGGGCGCGGCAGATCCCACCACAAGCACGCTGGCCGGCCTGTGGCGCGAGGTGCTCGGTGGCGATGCCCTGCACCAGCCGGCCGGCGAGGCCAATTTCTTCGCGCAAGGCGGCAACTCCCTGGCCGCCGTGCGGCTGGCCGCGCGCATCTGCCGGCAATGGTCCCTGGAGTATCCGGCCGGGCGGGTCTTCGAGCACCCGCGGCTGCGCGACCAGGCGCAGGACATCGACCGGCTGTGCCAACAGCGCCAGCCGGGCACGGCGCTGCAGCGCATTGCCCCGCTGGCCGAGGCCCGTCGCGCCATGCCCCTGCCGCTGACGCCGGCCCAGCAGCGCCAATGGTTTCTCTGGAAGATGGATACGCGCAGCACGGCCTACCACGTGCAGGGCGCCCTGCGCATCACCGGGCCGCTGGATGCAGGCGCCCTGCGTGTGGCCGTGCAGGGCCTGGCCGAACGGCACGGTTCGCTGCGCACGGTATTCAACGCCCGGCCCGATGGGGAGGTCGAGCAGCGCCTGGACCCCCAGGGCACGCTGGAGCTGCAGTGGCTGGATGCCGCGCAGGGCGACCCCGCGCAGCGCGAGGAGCACGCCGCCCAATGGCTTCAGGCGCTGTGCGCCCAGCCCTTTGATCTGCAGCAGGGGCCACTGGCCAGGGCTGCCCTGGTGCGGCTGCAGGCCCATGAGCACATCCTGGCGCTGGTGATGCACCACATCGTCTCCGACGGCGCCTCCATGCAGATCCTGCTGGACGATCTGGCGGCGCTGTATTCCGGCGCCCCGGACAGCGGCCCGGCGCTGCAGTATGTGGACTACGCCGTCTGGCAGCGGGAGCAGGCTCAACAGGCTCAGCAGGCCCACCAAGGTCAGCAGGCTTCGCTTGCCTACTGGCTGGAACGGTTGCAGGTGCCCCCAGGCGAGGCCCAGCCTGTGCTGGCCCTGCCTACCGACCATCCGCGCCAGGCGCTGGCCCGCTATCGGGCGGGACGGCATAGCTTCGAGCTGCCCGGCGCAACCTTGCAGGCGCTGCGCGCGCAGGCCCGCCAGCAGGCAGACACGCTCTTCACGCTGCTGCTGGCAGGATGGCAGGCGCTGCTGTACCGCTACACGGGGCAGGAGGACATCCGCGTCGGCGTGCCCGTGGCCAACCGCGCGCATGCCGACCTGCAGGGCGTGGTCGGCTTTTTCGTCAACACCCTGGTTTTGCGCAACCGCATCGACGGGCGCATGCGCCTGGCCGACGTGCTGCAGCAGGCCCGCGAGGCGGCGCAGGGCGCGCAGGCCCACCATGCGCTGCCGTTCGAGCAACTGGTGGAGGCGCTGCAGCCGCAGCGCAGCCTGGCGCGCAGCCCCTTGTTCCAGGTGCTGTTCAATCATCTGGTGGAGGACTGGCACGCGCTGCAGCAGGTGCCGGGCTGGACGGTGGCCGGCCAGCCGCTGGCGACTGCAGATGCGCAGTTCGAGCTGACCGTGGAACTGCGCGAGCGCTCCGAGGGCAGCCTGGGCATCAGCCTGGTCTATGCCCGCGAGCTGTTCGAGCCGGGCAGCATGCAGCGCCTGGCCGCCCACTATGCGGCCATGCTGGACGCACTGGCGCACCAGCCCCAATGTGCCGTGGACGAGGTGCCGCTGCTGGGTCCCGACGAACGCCAGCAACTGGGGGCCTGGAGCTGCAATGACCAGGTCCTGCACGGCGGCGACATCGTGCACCGCCGCTTCGAGCAGCAGGTGGCGCGCAGCCCCGGTGCCCCGGCCCTGTGCATGGGCGAGGCCACGCTGGGCTACGCCGAGCTCAATGCGCGCGCCAACCGGCTGGCGCATCACCTGATCGCATCGGGCGTGCGGCCCGGCGTGCCGGTGGGCATTGCCATGGAGCGCTCCATCGAGATGGTCGTGGGGCTGCTGGCCATCATGAAGGCCGGCGCCGCCTATGTGCCCATCGACCCCGAGCACCCGGCCGACCGCATCGCCTACATGCTGGAGGACAGCGGCGTGTCCCTGGTGCTGGTGCAGCCGCAGGTGCGTGGCCGCCTGCCGGCCAACTGCAGTGCCCGACTGGTCGATGTGCCGGGCCTGGCGTCCCGGCTGCAGGACATGCCGGCCCACAACCCGGCCGTTGCCCTGCATGGCGACAGCCTGGTCTATGTGATCTACACGTCGGGTTCGACCGGGCGTCCCAAGGGCGCGGCCAACCGCCACCGTTCGCTGTGCAATCGCCTGGCGTGGGGGCAGGTGCACCAGCCGCTGGGTCCGGGCGACACGGTGCTGCAGAAAACGCCGTTCGGCTTCGACATCTCCTTCTGGGAATTCTTCTGGCCGCTGACCACCGGCGCATGCCTGGCGCTGGCCGCCCCCGGCGACCACCGCGATCCCCGGCGCCTGGCCGAGCTGGTAGCGCGCCACCAGGTCAGCACCATCCACTTCGTGCCGTCCATGCTGCAGGCCTTCATGGCGCACCCGGCGGCCGCCACCTGCCAGGGGCTGCAGCGCATCATCTGCAGCGGCGAGGCCCTGTCCGCCGAATTGCAGGCGGCCGTGCTGCAGGCCTTCCCCGGCACCCGCCTGCTCAATCTCTACGGCCCCACGGAGGCGGCCATCGAGGTCACCTGGTGGGATTGCCGGGACGAGGGTGCGCTGTCCGTGCCCATAGGCCGCCCCGTGGCCGGGCTGCGTACCCATGTGCTGGATGCCGCGCTCAACGAGGTGCCACGCGGCGTGGCCGGCGAGCTGTATCTGGGCGGTGTGGGCCTGGCGCGCGGCTACTGGCGGCGCCCGGGCCTGAGCGCCGAGCGCTTTGTCGCCGACCCCGCCAGCCGCACGGGCGAGCGCCTGTACCGCACGGGCGACCTGGTGCGCTGGCGCAGCGACGGCCAGATCGACTACCTGGGCCGCGTGGACCACCAGGTGAAGATCCGCGGCTTTCGCATCGAGCTGGCCGAGGTGGAGGCGCAACTGCTGGCCCACCCCGCCGTGCGCGAGGCCGTGGTGGTCGCCCGCCAGGCGGCCGACGGCGCGCGGCTGGCCGCCTTTGTCTCGGTGCAGCAGGGGCAGACCCTGGACATGGCCGCGCTGCGCAGCGCGCTGGCCGCGGCCCTGCCCGACTACATGCTGCCCTCGTCCATCACCGTGCTGGATGCCTTGCCCCTGAACGCCAATGGCAAGGTGGACCGCAAGGCGCTGCCCGAGGCGCCCACCCTGCCGGCCCTGGAGCACCAGGCCTACGAGCCGCCCGAGGGCGGCGTGGCCGCGACGATTGCCGCCCTCTGGGCCCAGGTGCTGGGCGTGGAGCGCATAGGCGCCAGCGACAACTTCTTCGACCTGGGCGGGCATTCGCTGCAGCTCATCCGCGTACATGGCCTGCTGGAGTCGCGGCTGGGCCGGGAGCTGTCCCTGGTCGATCTCTTCAAGCACCCCACGGTGTCGGCCCTGGCGCGGCGCATCGAGCAGGGCGCAGATGGCGAGGGCGAGGGCGACGGCGACGGCGCCGCGCAGGCGGCCGCCGCCCGGGACGGCATGGACGCGGCGCAGCGCCGCCGCGAGGCGCTGCTGCAGCGCAAGCGCCACATCGAAAGGACCCTCTGATGTCTTCTTCCTCCGAAACCACCGGCCTGGAGATCGCCGTCATCGGCATGGCCGGGCGCTTTCCGGGCGCCGACGACATCGACAGCTTCTGGGCCAACATCCGTGACGGCGTCGAGTCCGTGAAGCGCTACAGCGACGATGAGCTGCGCGCCCTGGGCGTGCCCCAGGCCCTGCTGGACGATGCCGGCTACGTGAAGGCCGGCGTGCCGCTGGCCGGCATGGACCTCTTCGATGCCGACTTCTTCGGCTACACCCCGCGCGATGCCGAGCAGCTGGACCCGCAGCACCGCCTTTTCCTGGAATGCGCGTGGCAGGCGCTGGAGCATGCGGGCTACGAGGGCCGGCGCCATCCCGGCGCCATCGGCGTGTATGCGGGCACGGGCGCCAGCGTCTACCTGATGCGCCATCTGCTGCCCCGCCATGCGCCGGGCCCTGGCGCCCAGGTCGCCGACCTGCTGGGCCTGATGAGCGGCAACATGGCTGATGCCCTGGCCACGCGCGTGGCCTACAAGCTGGACCTGCGCGGCCCGGCCGTCACCGTACAGACGGCCTGCTCGACCTCGCTGATGGCCGTGCACACCGCCTGCCAGGCGTTGCTGGGCCATGAATGCGCCATGGCGCTGGCCGGGGGCGTCTCGCTCAACCTGCTGCAAAACGGCGGCTACCGCTACCAGGCCGGCGCCATCTTCTCGCCGGACGGGCATTGCCGAGCCTTCGATGCCCAGGCCGCAGGCACGCTGCAGGGCAGCGGCGCGGGCATTGTGGTGCTCAAGCGCCTGGACGATGCGCTGCGCGACGGCGACACCATCCACGCCGTCATCCTGGCCAGCGCCGCCAACAACGATGGCGCAGACAAGGTGGGCTTCACGGCGCCCGGCGTCAACGGCCAGGCCGCCGTGGTGCGCGCGGCGCAGGCCCTGGCGGGCGTGCCGGCCGACACCATCGGCTATGTGGAAGCCCATGGCACGGGCACGGCGCTGGGCGACCCCATCGAGATCGCGGCGCTGACCCAGGCCTTTCGCGCCAGCACGCAGCGCAGGGGCTACTGCGCCATCGGCTCGGTGAAGACCAATATCGGCCATCTCGATGCGGCAGCCGGTGTCACGGGCCTGATCAAGGCGGTGCTCTCGCTGCGGCATGCCACCTTGCCGCCCAGCCTGCATTTCGAGCGGCCGCATCCGCAGATCGACTTCGAGCGCAGTCCCTTCCATGTCAACACCGTGGCCAAGCCCTGGCCCCAGGCGGCCACACCGCGCCGCGCGGGCGTGAGCGCCTTCGGCATTGGCGGCACCAATGTCCATGTGGTGCTGCAGGAGGCTGCTGCCGCCCCTGCCACCTCTGCCACTCCTTCCAGTGCACCGGCGGATGCAGCCCGGGGCTGGCAGGTGCTGCCGCTGTCGGCACGCAGCCCCCGTGCGCTGGATGAAGCGGCGCGCCGCCTGGCTGCCCATCTGCAGCAGGCCGGCAGCGGCCTGTCGCTGGACGATGTGGCCCACACCCTGCAGCAGGGCCGCCGCGCCTTCGGCCATCGCCGTGCCGTGGTGGCCGACGGCATGGGCATGGCGGTGGAGGGCCTGCACCTTGCCGCTGCTACTGCTGCTGCTGCTGCTGCTGCTGCTGCTGCGCCGGCAGGCCAGACCACCGAGGTGCCGGCACAGCCGCCCGGCGTGGTCTTTCTTTTCCCCGGCGGGGGCGTGCAGCACGCCAACATGGGCCTGGACCTGTACCGCGACGGCGGTGTGTTCCGGCAGGAGGTGGACCGCTGCTGCGAGCTGCTGCAGGCCGAAACAGGCTGGGACCTGCGCCAGTGGCTGTTCCCCGCCCCGGGTGAAGAGGTGGAGGCCGACGCGGCGCTGTCCGCCATGGACAAGGCCCAGCCGGCCCTGTTCGTGATCGGCTACGCGCTGGCCCGGATGTGGATGGCACGCGGCGTGCAGCCCGTGTCCATGCTGGGCCACAGCCTGGGCGAGTATGTGGCGGCCTGCCTGGCCGGCGTGTTCGAGCTGCCGCATGCCCTGCGCATCGTCGCGGCGCGCGGCCGCCTGCTGCAGTCGCTGCCGCAGGGCGCCATGACCTCGGTGCCCCTGGCCGAGGCCGAGCTGCAATCCCTGCTGGATTTGGGCTGTGACCTGGGTGCCGTCAATGGCGAACGCCTGTGCGTGCTGTCCGGCCCGCTGGCCGCCATCGAGGCGGCCGAAGAGGTGCTGCGCTCGCGCGACATCACCGCGCGCCGGCTGCACATTGCCGTGGCCTCGCACTCGGCCATGACCGAGCCCCTGCTGGTGCAGCTGGAGCAGGTGGTGGCCAGCGTGCCCCGGCATGCGCCGCGCCTGGCCTTCATCTCCAGCGTGACCGGCAGGCCCATCACGGCCGAGCAGGCCATGAGCCCCGCCTACTGGGCCCGCCACCTGCGCCATACCGTGCGCTTTGCGGACGGGCTGGAGGAGCTTGTGCGAGAGCCGGGCCGCGTGCTGCTGGAGGTGGGGCCCGGCCAGGCCCTTACCGCCCTGGCTCGCCAGCATGCGCGCGCCGCCACGGCGGCCGGCATCTGGCCCAGCCAGGCCCATCCCCAGCAGACCGCACGCAGCGCGCAGCTGCTGGCGCAGGCCGTAGCCGGACTGTGGTGCGCGGGCGTGGACATCGACTGGACTGCCTGCCGGGGCGGGCGGCCAGGCCGGCGCGTGCCGCTGCCGACCTATGCCTTCCAGCGCCGCTCCTTCTGGGTGCAGGCGGCGGGGCAGGGTGGCGATGCACCGAAAGCGGCAGGCACGGCAGGTCCCTCGGATCCCTCGGCGACCGCCGGTCCGTTCTACGCAGCCGCTTGGCAGCGCAGTCCCTTGCAGTTGGCGGCAGGCACCGCCGCAGCCGCAGCCCAGGTGGCCCTGGTGTTTGGCGACGGCAGTGCCACGGCCGAGGCCCTGGTGCAAGCATTGCGCGCGCACGGCACCGATGTGGTCTGCGTGGAAGCGGGCGCCGCCCCCGCCTGCCTGGCCCCGGGCCGGCATGCCGTGCGCCCCGGCGAGCGCCGCGATTGCGAGGACTTGCTCGATGCGGTGCAGGTGCAGTTCGGCACCGTGGACGCCATCTACCACCTGTGGGCCATGGATGCGGCCGCCCCTGCGCCGCTGGAGCGCGGCTTTCACAGCGTGCTGGCCCTGGCGCAGGCGCTGGAGGCCCGCGCGCACGGTGCTGGAGGCCCGCGCACACGGCGGCTGCTGCTGGTGGCCGCAGGCGGTTCGGAAGATGTGACCGGGCTGGAAGCGCTGAACCCCGAGATGGCCGCCGTCTTTCCGCTGTGCAAGGCGATAGGGCAGGAATGCCCGTCCATCGACTGCCGTTTCGTCGATGTGGTGCAGGCTGGTTCGCCCGCAATGCAGGCCCGGCTGGCGCGCCAGCTGCTGGACGAAGCCCGCGCGCCGCATGGGCTGCGGGCGGCCGACACGGCCATCGCCCTGCGCGGTGCCCACCGCTGGCGCAAGACCTACGAGCCCCTGCAGTGGCAGGACGCCGCAGCGCCGCGCTTGCGCAGGCAGGGCGTGTACCTGATCACGGGCGGCCTGGGCGGCGTGGGCCTGGCGCTGGCCCGGCATCTGGCCGCGCACTGGCAGGCACGCCTGGTGCTGGTGGGCCGCACGGCGCTGCCTGCGCGCAGCCAATGGGAGGCGCTGGCCGCCGATGACGGGCAGCCGCGCACCCTGCGCCAGCAACTGCTGCAGTTGCTGGCCCTGGAGGCCGAGGGCGCCCAGGTGCTGACCCTGGCGGCCGATGTGGCCGACGCCGCGCAGATGCAGGCGGCGCTGGCGCAGGCGCACCAGCGCTTTGGCGCGCTGCATGGCGTGGTCCACGCCGCAGGCCATGCCGACAGCGGCATGCTGGCCACCCGCACGCGGGACGGCGTGGAGCGCACGTTCGCCCCCAAGCTGCGCGGCACCCGGCTGCTGCTGGACCTGCTGGGCACGCAGGGCACGCAGGACATGCAGGACATGCAGGACATGCAGGACATGCAGGACATGCAGGACATGCAGGCGCCGGACTTCGTGCTGCTGTGCTCGTCCATCTCCAGCCTCACCGCAGGCCTGGGCAAGAGCGACTACGCCGCCGCCAATGCCTGCATGGATGCATTGGCGGCACTGGCCAGCCGCCAGCGCGCCTGGCCCGTCATCTCCGTGGACTGGGACGCCTGGCGTGACCTGGGCATGGCCGCCGGCATGCGCATTCCCGAGGGAATAGGCTGGAGCGGCGCAGAAGCGGCAGCGGTGTTCGAGCGCATCGTCAACGGCGATGTGCCGCACCAGGTGGTCATCTCCACCACCGACCTGCAGCAGCGCCTGGGCGAGATCGATGCCGGGCTGGTGGATGCGCTGGCAGAACCTGCCGCCGAAGCCTTCGCCGAACCTGCCAACGGATCGCAGGCCCGTGGCGGCCATCCGCGCCCGGCGCTGCAGACCGCCTACGTTGCGGCCGAAGGCGAACTGCAGCAGGCCCTGGCCGCGCTGTGGACCGACATGCTGGGCATTGCCCCGGTGGGCGTGCACGACAACCTGTTCGAGCTGGGCGGCGACTCGCTGCTGGCCCTGCAGATCCTGGGCCGCGTGAAAAAGCGCTTTGGTGTCGAGCTGCACCCTGCGGCCTTCTTCAAGGCCCCCACCGTCGGCGAGCTGGCCGTGCTGGTGGAGACCCGGCTGATCGAGGAGATCGAGGCCACCGTTACCGATGAAGGCGATGCCCTTGCCGCCTTCGCATCTGCGTGAGAAGACCACCATGTCCCTGAACGATCTCGATTCCCGCAAGTCCCGCCTGTCCGATGCGCAGCGTGCCGCACTGGCCCTGAGGCTCCGGGGCGTATCCGGTGCACCCGCTGCATCTGACGCAGGTGGTGCAGGTGGCCTGCCGGACGGCGACACCCGCAACACGGCCCATACCATCACCCGCTGCGACCGCACGCTGGCCATTGCCCTGTCCCCCGCGCAGCGCAGCCTCTGGCTCACCTGGCGGCTGGAGCCCGCCAGCCCCGCCTACAACATGGTGGGATCGCTGTCGCTCAAGGGGCCGCTGGATGCGCTGGCGCTGGAGCAGGCGCTGCAGGCCCTGGCCGAGCGCCACGAGATCCTGCGCACCTGCTATCCGGCCGGCGAGGACGGCGAGCCCCGGCAGTCCATCCAGCCCGCCGCGCCCGTGCCCCTGCGCCATGTCGATCTGGGCGCATGGACGGACGGCGATCCGCAGGCCGAGGCGCAGCGCCAGGTGCTGCTGCTGGCCCGCCAGCCCTTTGCGCTGGACACGGAAACGCCATTGCGCGCCGTCCTGTGCCGGCTGGGCGCGCAGGAGCATGTGTTGGGCCTGTCGCTGCACCACATTGCGGGCGATGGCTGGTCCAACGGCATCGTGGTCGAGGAGCTGTTCCACCTGTACGAGGCCCTGCGCACGCAGCAGCCATCGCGCCTGCCGGCCATGGCCCTGCAGTTCGCCGACTATGCCGTCTGGCAGCGCCGCTGGTTCGATGCCGGTGAGCGCGAGCGGCAGCTGGCCTACTGGCGCGCCCGGCTGGGCACCGAGCATGAGGCCTTGGCCCTGCCGATGAAGCAGGCCAGGGCGGCCGTGCAGGAGGCACAGGAGCAGCGCCTGGAGTTCACGCTCCCCGCTGCACTGGCCACCCGCGTGCGTGCCCTGGGCCGCGCGCATGGCGCCTCGCTGTTCATGGTGATGCTGGCCCTGCTCAAGCTGGTGCTGTACCGCTTCAGCGGCACGCGCGAGCTGCGCGTGGGCACGCCGGTGGCCAACCGCCAGAAGGCCGAGACGCATGGGCTGATCGGCTACTTCCTGAACCTGCTGGTGCTGCGCACGCACATCGATCCCGCGCAGGACTTCGGCGCGCTGCTGGCGCAGGTGCGCGAGGCGGTGCTGGGCGCGCAGGCCCACCAGGACCTGCCGTTCCACCTGCTGGTCGAGGCGCTGCAGCCGGCCCGCCAGCCGGGCGTTCACCCGCTGTTCCAGGTCAAGTGCACCCAGCAGGAGGATGCCTCGGCCGCGCGCCACATCGCCGGCCTGGAGATCGCCATGCAGGCCGTCTCCAGCGGCCAGGCGCATTTCGACCTCAGCCTGGACTTCACCGACCGGCAGGACGGCATCGACTGCGTGCTGATCTACGCCCATGAACTGTTCGACGAAGCCGTGGTGCGTGACATGGCCGCCGCATTCCAGGATCTTGCGCGGCAGGTCACCGGTGTCATGGGCGAGAAGCCGCCCAGGCTGGGCGAGCTGTCGCTGCCAGGCCGCGTGTCCGAGTCTGCAGGCCCGGTGCAGGCCTTTGGCGCCGACAGCGTGCTGCAGCTGTGGTCGCGCGCCGTGCAGGCCCATCCCGATGGCACGGCGGTCAGGGACGCGGGCTCGGCCCTGGACTACGCGCAGCTGGACTGGCAGTCCGACCAGCTGGCCCGGACCCTGGTGGCGCGCGGCGTGGGGGCCGATGTGCGCGTGGCCCTGCATGCCGAGCGCAGCTGCGCCTTTGTGCTGGGCCTGCTCGCCGTGCTCAAGGCCGGTGGCACCTATGTGCCCCTGGACCCCGGCCTGCCGGCGCAGCGGCTGGCCTGGCAGCTGCGCGACAGCGGCGCGGTGCTGATGCTCTGCCAGCAGGCGCCCGCCTGGGACGCGGGCGTTCCCCTGCTGAGCCTGGACCTGAATGCCTGCCAGGAGCCGTGCATTGCGGGGCAGGCGCCGCCGGCCGCGCCGCCGCATTCCGCACAGGGCGCCTATGTGATCTACACCTCGGGCTCGACCGGGCAGCCCAAGGGCGTGGTCGTCAGCCACGGCGCGCTGGCCCACTATGTGCAGGCCGTGCTGCAGCGGCTGGACCTGCCCGATGCGGCGCGCAGCATGGCCATGGTCTCGACCGTGGCGGCGGACCTGGGGCACACCGTGCTGTTCGGCGCGCTGTGCTCGGGGCGCGCGCTGCATCTGATGGCGCCCGAACTGGCCTTCGACCCCGACGGCTTCGCGCGCTACATGGCGGAGCACCGCGTGGACGTGCTCAAGATCGTGCCCAGCCATCTGCAGGGGCTGCTGAATGCCGGCATGCCCGCTGACGTGCTGCCTGCCAGCCGCCTGGTGCTGGGCGGCGAAGCCACGCGCTGGCCGCTGATCGACCGCATCGCCGTGCTCAGGCCAGGCTGCCGCGTGCTCAACCATTACGGCCCCACCGAAACCACGGTGGGCATCCTCACCCAGGAGGCGGGCGAGGCGCTGCGCGGCGGCGAAAGCCTGCCCGTGGGCAGGCCGCTGGCCAATAGCCGCGCCCTGGTGCTGGATGCCGACCTGCAGCCCGTGCCCCTGGGCGCCAGTGGCGAGCTGTACCTGGGCGGGCCGGGCCTGGCGCGCGGCTACCAGGCCCGGCCCGGGCAGACGGCAGAGCGCTTCGTGGCCAGCCCGTTCCAGCCGGGCGAGCGCCTGTACCGCACGGGCGACCGCGTGACCATGCTGGCCGATGGCAGCCTGCAGTTCCTGGGCCGCATGGACGACCAGGTGAAGGTGCGAGGCTACCGCGTGGAGCTGCGTGAGGTGGCGCTGGCGCTGCAGGCCGTGCCCGGCGTGGCCCAGGCCGAAGTCGTGGCACGGCTGGACGGGGAGGGCGGCGGGGACGGGCGCATGCAGCTGCATGCCTATGCCGTGCCCCAGGCCGGCGTGCCCGCCGACAGGCCGGGGTGGGCCGCCGCGCTGGCGCAGGCGCTGCCCGAGTACATGGTGCCCGCCAGCATCACCGTGCTGGAGGGCATGCCCCTGACGGCCAACGGCAAGATCGACCGCAAGGCCCTGCCCGTGCCGGAGCAGGCGGCCGTCGATCTTTTCGAGGCGCCCCAAGGCGAGGCCGAGCAGGCGCTGGCCGCCGTCTGGGCCGACCTCTTCGGCCTGGAGCGCGCGGGCCGGCATGACGACTTCTTCGCGCTGGGCGGGGACTCCATCCTCGCGCTCAAGCTGGTGGCGCGCGCCCGCAAGCGCGGCGTCAAGCTCACGCCCAAGCAGCTGTTCACGGGCAAGACGCCAGCGGGTGTGGCACGGCTGGTGGAGGGGCCGGTTGCCAGCGCCGAGCAGACCGAAGGCGCGGCGCCCCTGCCCAGGGCCGACCGCAGTGGCCCGCTGCCGCTGTCCTTTGCGCAATTGCGCCAGTGGTTCCTGTGGCAGCTGGAGCCGGCCGGTACGGCTTATCACATCAGTGGGGCGCTGCGTCTGCTGGGCACGCTCGACGTGCTGGCGCTGCAGCAAAGCTTCGACGCGCTGGTGGCGCGCCACGAGTCGCTGCGCACGGTGTTCCGCATGGGCGGGGACGGGCAGGTGGTGCAGTTGATCGCCGCACAGGGCGGTGTGCGGGTCGAGCAAACGGATCTGTCCGAACTCCCCGCTGCGCAGCGCCAGGAGCAACTGCACCAGGCGGCGGCTGCCGTGCACCGCCAGCCCTTCGACCTGCAGGCCGGGCCGCTGCTGCGCGTGGGCCTGATCCGGGAGTCGGCCGAGGCGCATCTGCTGGTCGTGGCCATGCACCACATCGTCTCCGACGGCTGGTCCATGCAGATCATCGTGGATGAATTCGTGCAGCAGTACCGCGCACGGTGCCAGGGACAGGTGCCGCAGGCCGCACCCCTGCCGCTGCAGTACGCCGACTACGCGGCCTGGCAGCGCCAGTGGCTGGAGGCCGGCGAGCGGCAGCGGCAACTGGCCTACTGGCGCGCCCAGCTGGGCGACACGCATCCCGTGCTGCAACTGCCCACCGACCACCCGCGCCGGCCCGGCGCGGACCATGTGGCCGCCAGCCATGGCCTGCAGCTGCCGGCCGAACTGGTCGTCAGCCTGCGCCGCCGCGCCCAGGCGCAGGACGCAACGCTGTTCGTGCTGCTGCTGGCGGGTCTGCAGGCCGTGCTGCACCGCTACACGGGCCAGGAAGACATTCGCGTGGGCGTGCCCATTGCCAACCGCCACCGGGTGGAAACACAGGGCACGGTGGGCTTTTTCGTGAACACCCAGGTTCTGCGCGCCACGCTGGACGGGCGCATGGGCCTGGCGCAACTGCTGGACCAGGCCCGGCAGGCCGCCCAGGGCGCGCAGGCCCACCAGGACCTGCCCTTCGAGCAACTGGTCGAGGCGCTGCAGCCCGAACGCAACGCCGGCACCCAGCCGCTGTTCCAGGTGCTGTTCAACCACCAGCGCCAGGACCGCAGCGCGCTGCAGCAACTGCCTGGGCTGGAGCTGCAGGAATATGCGCTGCAGGGGCAGGGCGCCCAGTTCGAGCTGACCGTGGACACCATCGAGGATGCGCAGGGCCGCCTGCACCTGCGCCTGACCTATGCCCGCGAATTGTTCGAGGCCGCCACCATCGGCGCGCTGGCCGGCCACTATGTGGCCATGCTGCAGGCGCTGGCCGATGATCCGGCCCGCAAGGTGGGCGAGGTCGCCTTGCTGGGCGCGGCCGAACTGCACAGGCAGCAGGCATGGGGCCGCGCCGCCGGCCTGCCTGCCGACCGGCCGGCCGCAGCGCAGACGCTGCACGGCCGCTTCGCCAGCCAGGCATTGGCGCGAGCCGGGGCGCAGGCGCTGTCCTTCGAGCACCACGTTCTCGGCTACGCCGAACTCGACGCCAGGGCCAACCGCCTGGCTCACCGCCTGATCGCCCTGGGCGTGCGGCCGGAGACCCGCGTGGGCATTGCCATGCAGCGCTCGGTGGAGATGGTGGCCGGCCTGCTGGCCATCCTCAAGGCCGGTGGCGCCTATGTGCCGCTGGACCCGGACTACCCTGCCGATCGTCTGGCGCACATGGTCGAGGACAGTGGCATTGCCCTGGTGCTGACGCAGGCTGCTGTTCGCGAGCGCATTCCCGGCGCTGCTGCGCTGCAGGTGCTGGAGATCGACACGCTGGACCTGTCGGGCGAACCCGATACCGATCCGCAGGTCGATGTGAACCCGGACAGCCTGGCCTATGTGATCTACACCTCGGGCTCCACGGGCCGCCCCAAGGGCGCACAACTGAGCCACCGCAACGTGGCACGGCTGCTGGATGCCACCGATGCCTGGTTCGGCTTCGGCCCGGACGATGTCTGGACCCTGTTCCACTCCTACGCCTTCGACTTCTCGGTCTGGGAGATCTTCGGCGCCCTGTGCACGGGCGGCAGGCTGGTGGTGGTGCCGTACTGGGTCAGCCGCTCGCCCCAGGACTTCCTGGCTTTGCTGCGTGCCGAGCGCGTAACGGTTCTCAATCAAACGCCTTCGGCCTTCGGGCAGCTGGTCCATGCCGTGGAGCAGTATGAAGAAGGCGGCGCTGGCCTGGCGCTGCGCCATGTGGTCTTTGGCGGCGAGGCGCTGGAGCCCAAGAGCCTGCGGCCCTGGTTCGACCTCTTTGGTTACGAGCAGGGCCCCAAGCTCATCAACATGTACGGCATCACCGAGACCACGGTGCATGTGACGTACCGGGAGATCACACGGAAGGATCTGGAGGGCGGACGCAGCCCGGTGGGCGTGGCGATACCCGACCTGGGCCTGTACGTGCTCGATGGCAGCCTGAACCTGCTGCCTCAGGGCGTGGCCGGGGAGCTGTTTGTGGCGGGTGAGGGCCTGGCGCGCGGCTACCTGAATCGCGCTGGCCTGAGCGCCGAGCGCTTCATCGCCAATCCCTTCACACAGGCAGGCGATCGCCTGTACCGCACGGGCGACCTGGTGCGCTGGAACGCGCAGGGCGAACTCGAATACCTGGGCCGTACCGACCAGCAGGTCAAGATCCGGGGCTTCCGCATCGAGCTGGGCGAGGTGCAGTCGCAGCTGCTGGCCCAGCCTG
>NZ_LFJT01000086.1:0-20521 GCF_001682645.1 Delftia sp. JD2 | reverse complement strand
CGGGAATAGCTCAGTTGGTAGAGCGCAACCTTGCCAAGGTTGAGGTCGACGGTTCGAACCCGTTTTCCCGCTCCAGTTTTGGATGTGCCTAGTGCATATCCGATTCAGGTGACGGTTGGTTGCTTGAATTTTTGCGGGAATAGCTCAGTTGGTAGAGCGCAACCTTGCCAAGGTTGAGGTCGACGGTTCGAACCCGTTTTCCCGCTCCAGTTTTGGATGTGCCTAGTGCATATCCGATTCAGGTGACGGTTGGTTGCTTGAATTTTTGCGGGAATAGCTCAGTTGGTAGAGCGCAACCTTGCCAAGGTTGAGGTCGACGGTTCGAACCCGTTTTCCCGCTCCAGTTTTAGAAACTGCAGCAATGCTGCATGTTTGATAGTGATCTTGGCGCGATAGCAAAGCGGTTATGCCCCGGATTGCAAATCCGGTTAGACCAGTTCGACTCTGGTTCGCGCCTCCAAAAATTCATTGCAGACACAGTGTTCAAAAGGCCCCTCGGGGCCTTTTTCTTTTTCTGCATCACGGATCGTTGTTCGTCCTTGGTGCCATGTCTCCGCAGCCGCCTCGACTTGGCTGGCTCATCTTCTTCTCTTCCGATTCAGTGCCATGGCAGTGCTTCACGGTCTGTGGATAGATAGCATGGCTGCATGCCTGTTTTGGTCATTCATTGCTAATTTGGTGAATTTAATTGTTTCCATTTGTTTTGGGTGAAAAGTCGTCATTGAAATTTTGCATTGCTTGTCCATTGAGAAATTGCAAGAAATTGCAAATGGGTTGTCATTGCCGGTAGATTGAATTGGCGGGTCGTGGATATGATGCGCGCTTCATTTATTGGGAGGGATTATGAAGATCAAGTTATTGACGGCGATTGTTGCCAGCGGCGTGGTGCTGGCGGGCTGTAAAACCATGGAGTCTGCCGATGTGGGCGGGTTGCTGGATTCGGGCTCCACGGCCATGAAGGCCATGACGCTCACGGATGACGACGTGGTCACGCTGTCCAATGATTCCTGCGCAGCCATGGATGCCCAGAACAAGGTGGCAGATGCAAAGAGCAAGTACACGCTGCGGCTGAACAAGGTGATTGCCGGCATGCCGCAGGCTGTCAATGGGAAGAAGGCTGTCTACAAGGTCTATATGACGCAGGACGTGAATGCCTGGGCCATGGCCAATGGCTGCATCCGTGTCTACAGCGGCCTGATGGACCTGATGAACGATGACGAGCTGCGTGGCGTGATTGGCCATGAAATCGGGCACGTGGCACTGGGTCACAGCAAGAAGCGCATGCAGACGGCCTATGCGGCTTCGGCTGCACGCTCTATTGCGGCCAATAGCGGCAATTCGGCGCTGGCCTCGCTGTCGCGTTCGCAGGCAGGTGATCTGGGTGAGAAGTTCATCAATGCCCAGTTCTCGCAGTCGCAGGAGTCGGCGGCTGATGACTACTCCTTCGATCTGCTCACGGAAAAGAAGATGAGCCGCCAGGGGCTGGTCACATCGTTCCAGAAGCTGGCCAAGCTCAGCGCTGGCAGTGGCGGCAGCTCCATCCTGAGCTCCCACCCGCCGTCCGAACAGCGGGCCAAGCGCATGCAGGATCGCATCGACGACAAGTAGGCTTCGACGGCGAAGCAGCCTGCCGCCGCAAGGTGCAAGGCAGGCTGCGATCTGCCTTGGTGCAGATTTTTTGTGGGCTTCTTCCGAAGCACCAAAAATCTGCGCTAGAATTCAAGTCTGCTCTGTGAAGCGCACAGCTTTACAGATACGCGGGAATAGCTCAGTTGGTAGAGCGCAACCTTGCCAAGGTTGAGGTCGACGGTTCGAACCCGTTTTCCCGCTCCAATTCAGAAAAAAGGGAAGCGGTAACGCTTCCCTTTTTCGTTGGTGTTGCAGTTGCAGGTGTGAGCAGTTCGCGCTGACCTGTGACGCTGCGGTGCAGGGCCCCGATGGTGAAATTGGTAGACACTGCGGACTTAAAATCCGCCGCTTCCGAACAGGGGCGTGCCGGTTCGATCCCGGCTCGGGGCACCACAACCCAATACGTACTAAGCATTGTTGCTATCTATACGGTAGCGGATTGAAGCAGCCAAGGCGCCTGCTGTTCCGCAAATTCAGGCGTCAGGCCGCAACGTGCATCGACGGTCCTGCCCGCTTGCTGCGCTGCACGGTGTCCATGCGTTGCCAAGACCTTGCCCGTTGGCATAACGTGCGAGAATCCATTCATCAGGCCCCGGGCTGCTTGCCTGGATGGCGCGGCTCGGGCAGACAGTGATGGCGATGCCTGCATGCGTTCCGTTGACGTTGATCGTGGCACATGGTGCGGCGTGACAGGTGTGGCCAAACTCATCCCAGACGAGAACATGTCGAATTACAACGCTCCATTTGAAATCCACGTGCACGGCCAAGTGCTGCTGCGCCCCGACACGACCTACGAGCAGTTGCAGGAAGCGCTGGGTCCGCTGTGGAAGTATGCGGGGGCCCGTTCCCTGGCCGATGGCGCTGGCAGCGTCTATGAGGAAGAGCCAGGCATCCAGTTCGATACCAAGGAGCGCCTGCTCCAGGTGTGCTGGACCGTGCGTGGTGACGAGGATTTCCGCCAGTCGCTGGACGACATGTGCATGGGCATCAATGAGCTGGCCGAGCAGGGCGCGGCCATCGAGGTGACCTTCTACGACACCGAGTTCGACGAGGAAGAGGAGTCCGAAGAGGCCGAGTCGCGCGACGACTTCGTCATGCTCTTCGTTGGCCCGACGCCCGCGGCCATCATGCAGGTGCAGCGCGACCTGCTGGTGCAGGACGTGGTCAACCTGATGGAGCGCCATTTCGACGGCTCCGAGCTGGGTGGCGTGGTGCAGGAGATCGACAAGCTGTTTTCCCAGCGCTTCGACGCCCTGGTCAGTTCGCTGGAGATCGGCAAGCCGCCGCGCGGCATGGGCGGATCGGGTTCGGGCCACGGCGGCAACCGCCGCCCACGCCACCTGCATTGAGCGCAAGGCGCTGCCCCGCGCAGCGTACAGCCATGGCGGCACAGGCCAGCACGCCCAAGTATTCCGGAGCAGTCACCGAGACCGTACGCCGCCAGCGCGAGCAGCGGCGCGAGGTGGCCGGTGGCGCGCTGCCGCTTCCCTACCTGTCCGCCTACCCGGCCGCGTTGCAGTCACAGGTGCGTGGCTGGCTGGCCGATGACAAGGCCGAGGCCTGGCTGCTGCGCAAGCATCCCGAGGCCCATGCCGTGCGCACGGACAAGAGCCTCTATGACTACGTGGATGCCCTCAAGGGCCGGCACATGCGCAATGCCGGCACGCTGAACAAGGTGGCCTACGACGGCCGCATCCACGTGGTCCACAACGCCCTGGGCCTGCACACGCGCCGCACCGTGGTGCAGGGAAGCCGCCTCAATGCCCGGCATGAGATCCGCATCGGCGCACTGTTCAAGCAGGCGCCCGAGGCTTTCCTGCGCATGATCGTCGTCCATGAGCTGGCCCATCTGCGCGAGCCCGACCACGACAAGGCCTTCTACCAGCTGTGCACCCACATGGAGCCCGACTACCACCAGCTGGAGTTCGAGCTGCGGCTGTACCTGAGCTGGATGGACCACTCGGGCCGGCGCCTGTGGCAGGCGCAGCCGTGATTCAAGCGGCCGTGGGGACGGCGCTGGATTCGCCGACCTGAACGG
This sequence comes from Delftia sp. JD2, assembly GCF_001682645.1. NCBI lineage: Bacteria > Pseudomonadati > Pseudomonadota > Betaproteobacteria > Burkholderiales > Comamonadaceae > Delftia > Delftia sp. JD2. The sequence continues at coordinate 16,854 of NZ_LFJT01000086.1, read as the reverse complement.
ACGAGCAGCATTGCGCGGGCAGCTCCAGCCAGCGCGATGCGGCAGACTGCAGGGCCTGCAGCGATCCCGTGGTCATCAGCTGGACCTGGCCCTCTGCCGCGGGCAAGGGGCCTGATTCGCTGGCCAGGGTGCCCAGGCGGTCCAGCACGCGCCGCGTCTGGCGGGCTACCGGGGCACCTGTGTCGATGAACTGGATGTCCGGCCCCAGCAGCGTGCGCAACTGCTCGCGGGCGAATATGTAGTGGGTGCAGCCCAGCACCAGGGAATCCATCTCGCCCGTCTTCTGTCCGAAGCTGCCCAGGGCATTCACGTACCTGGCGCACAGTTGCGCGACCTCGGTGGCCATGGGGTCGGCGGGAACGGGTTGCTCCGTGCTTTCCTCGATGGCCTTGGCCAGACCGTCGCAGGGCTGGACATGGAATTGCACGCGCTGGCCATGGTCGGCCACCAACCGGGCAAAGCGTGCGCTGCTCACCGTGCCGCGTGTGGCCATCACGCCCACGTGGCCGGTCTGGCTCGACAGCGAAGCGGGCTTGATGGCGGGCTCCACGCCGATCAGGGGCAGTTCGGGCATTTCGGCGCGCAGCGTGTCCACGGCCGCTGCCGTGGCCGTGTTGCAGGCGATCACCAGCACCTTGATCTGGTGCTGCTCGCGCAGATGGCGCGCAATGGTGCGCGTGCGCTGCTGAACGAAGGCATCGCCGCGTGCGTCGCCATAGGGAGCATTGCCGCTGTCGGCCAGGTAGACGAAGCGCTCATGCGGCAGTTCATGGCGCAGCGCCTGCAGCACGCTGAGGCCGCCGATGCCGCTGTCGAAGACGCCGATGGGAGAGGCCGGGGAGGTCATTTGGAGATCCGGATAAAGGCTTTTGGAGGCGGCGCCCAGTATGCCCCCTCGGGCGCGTTCATGCTGCGGCCATGGCTTGCCGCTGCAGCCATTGGGCATGTGTCAGGCGATACAGGCAATGCCTGCGCAGCGCATGGCCTGCCGGCACCTCTGGATGGTCGAAGTCATGGGCGTCGCGCTCCATGCCCAGGCGCTGCATCACCGCTTGCGAACGCAGGTTGGACAGCGCGGTGAACGAGACGATGGACTCCAGATGCAACGCGCCGAAGCCGTGCTCCAGCGCCGCCCGTGCGCCTTCGCTGGCCAGGCCCTGGCCCCAGAAAGGCCGGGCGAGCCGCCAGCCGATTTCCACGCAGGGCGAGAACGGCAAAGACGCGGCGGGAGTATGCAGCCCGATGAAGCCCATGAACTCGCCGCTGGCAAGGTGCTCTGCCGCCCAGAAGCCCCAGCCGCGTTCCTCGATCAGTGCCTGGATCCTGTCTGCCATGGCATCGCTTTGTTCACGACTGAGCAGTGCCGGAAAGTGCTCCATGACCTGTGGGTCGGCATTCAGCGCGGCAAAGGGATGTCGGTCGCCGGTCCGCCACTGGCGCAGTATCAGGCGCGGTGTCCGCAGGGTCGCTACAGGGGAATGTGTGGTGGTCATGGTTGGAGAGGGCGCTGCAGTACCAGCAGATACGCGGCTGCATGGCCGTGGAAGGAGTGGGGGATGAAGCCTGCCTCGCCTGCCAGCTTTTTCACGCTGGTGCGGCGCTGGAAATGCGGGTCGAAGACCAGCTCGGCCACGGCCAGCAGGCCGCCGGGGCGCAGGCTCTGGAAGACATCGGCCAGCGCGGCCTGGCGGTCCGGAATCTCTCCCAGCACGGCGGCCATCACGGCGCGGTCGTGCTGCTCGGCTGCGAGCTGCCCCTGGCCCAGCGCAGCCGCCTGGGTGCGCACATTCTCCAGCCCCTGGGCGCGCGCCTTGGCCGCCACCTGTTCGAGCATGGCCGGCTGCAGGTCCACGGCCAGCACCTGTCCCTGCGCGCCGACGGCACGCGCCAATGGCAGGGTGACGCGGCCCGGGCCGCAGCCCGCATCCAGCACCTTCATGCCCGGCTGGATCTGCAGTTGCCCGACGATGAAGGCGGCCTTGTTGCTGGCCGCGAAGGGGTTGTCAAGCTCGACCATCCAGCGCAGCCAGGACGGGCAGGGCAGGACATGGCGGCGGGAGGACAGGCGCCAGGCCAGGCTGGTCACGGCCAGCAGGGCGATGAGGACGAGCGCGATGGTCATGTTGAATGGGCTGTGTTGCAGGCACCGGGCAGTCTGGCACAAAGGCCCGCACCAATGAAAAGACCGCCCGAAGGCGGTCCCTTTGCGCTTGGCGCCGGCTTCAGGCCGAGGCGATCTCAATGGTCTTGAACTCGCCGGACGCGATGCGCTTTTGCCATTCGGCAGGGCCGGTGATGTGGGCGCTGGTGCCGCCGGCATCCACGGCCACGGTCACGGGCATGTCCACCACGTCGAACTCGTAGATGGCTTCCATGCCCAGGTCCTCGAAGCCCACGACCTTGGCGTTCTTGATGGCCTTGGACACCAGGTAGGCGGCGCCGCCCACGGCCATCAGGTAGGCCGACTTGTGGTTCTTGATGGACTCGATGGCCACCGGGCCGCGCTCGGCCTTGCCGATCATGGCGATCAGGCCGGTCTGCTCCAGCATCATGTCGGTGAACTTGTCCATGCGGGTGGCCGTGGTCGGGCCTGCGGGGCCCACGGCTTCGTCCTTGACCGGGTCCACCGGGCCGACGTAGTAGATCACGCGGTTGGTGAAGTCCACGGGCAGCTTCTCGCCCTTGGCCAGCATGTCCTGGATGCGCTTGTGGGCGGCATCGCGGCCCGTGAGCATCTTGCCGTTGAGCAGCAGGGTGTCGCCGGGCTTCCAGCTGGCCACTTCTTCCTTGGTCAGGGCGTTGAGGTCCACGCGGCGCGACTTGTTGTAGTCAGGCTCCCAGTCGATCTTGGGCCACAGGTCCAGCGAGGGCGCGTCCATGTAGACCGCGCCCGAGCCGTCCATCACGAAGTGCGCGTGGCGCGTGGCCGCGCAGTTGGGGATCATGGCCACGGGCTTGGAGGCCGCGTGCGTGGGGTACATCTTGATCTTGATGTCCAGCACGGTGGCCAGGCCGCCCAGGCCTTGCGCGCCGATGCCCAGGGCGTTGACCTTCTCGTACAGCTCCAGGCGCAGTTCCTCGACCTGGTCGAGCTTCTCGCCGCGCGCGGCCTTGGCCTGCAGCTCGTACATGTCCAGGTCTTCCATCAGGCTTTCCTTGGCCAGCAGCACGGCCTTCTCGGCGGTGCCGCCGATGCCGATGCCCAGCATGCCCGGCGGGCACCAGCCCGCGCCCATGGTCGGAACGGTCTTGAGAACCCAGTCCACCAGGTTGTCGCTGGGGTTCATCATGATCATCTTGGACTTGTTCTCCGAGCCGCCGCCCTTGGCGGCCACGGTCACGTCCAGCTTGTCGCCGGGCACGATCTGCACGTTGATGACGGCAGGCGTGTTGTCCTTGGTGTTCTTGCGCGCGAACAGCGGATCGGCCACGACCGAGGCACGCAGCGTGTTCTCGGGGTGGTTGTAGCCGCGGCGTACGCCTTCGTTGATGGCGTCTTCCAGGCCGCCCGTGAAGCCTTCCCAGCGCACGTCCATGCCCACCTTCAGGAACACGTTGACGATGCCGGTGTCCTGGCAAATCGGGCGGTGGCCGGTGGCCGACATCTTGGAGTTGGTCAGGATCTGGGCCATCGCGTCCTTGGCCGCCGGGCTCTGCTCGCGTTCGTAGGCGCGTGCCAGATGGGCGATGTAGTCGGCGGGGTGGTAGTAGCTGATGTACTGCAGGGCGCCTGCGATCGAATCGATCAGGTCCTGCTGGCGGATCGTGGTGGTCATCGGTGGGGTGTCTTTTTGATCGGGGGAACAGGGGAGGGGAATCCCGGGGGCGATTATCGGCGCTACAGGGGGAAAAGTGCACGCAATGGGCGCAGTCTTGTACAAGAGTCGAGGGGTTTGCCTGGACAAGCCGGCCTCGGCGACACCTCAGTGGGGGACGGATGCGAGAGGTTCCCATTTACGGAGTTACCATGAGCGGGTTTTTGCCATTGCGGCCCTGCCAGCCAGATATCCCCGAGCCACGTCCTGCGCGGCCCGCCGACCTGCCTCCAGCCAACTGCGCCGCGTTGTTTTCACCAAGGAGTCCATACCAATGACCGCGACCCGCCAGGAAAAAGACACTTTCGGACCCATAGCCGTCCCCGCAGACAAGCTCTGGGGTGCGCAGACGCAGCGTTCGCTGCAGAACTTCGACATCAGCGGAGAGCAGCAGCCGCGCGAGATCATCCACGCGCTGGCCCAGGTCAAGAAGGCCTCGGCCACCGTCAACCACAAGCTGGGCCTGCTGGACGTGAAGAAGACCCAGGCCATCCTGGCCGCCGCCGACGAGGTGATCGCCGGCAAGCACCCGGACGAGTTCCCGCTGGTGGTCTGGCAGACCGGCTCGGGCACGCAGACCAACATGAACGTCAACGAGGTGCTGGCCAACCGCGCCAGCGAAATCCTCGGTGGCGAGCGCGGCGAGTCGCGCCTGGTCCACCCCAATGACGACGTGAACAAGAGCCAGTCGAGCAACGACGTGTTCCCGACCGCCATGCACGTGGCTGCCGTCACGGCCATCGAGCAAAAGCTGCTGCCCGCCATTGCCCTGCTGCGCAACACGCTGCAGGCCAAGAGCGAGGCCTATGCCGACATCGTCAAGATCGGCCGCACCCATCTGCAGGACGCCACGCCGCTGACGCTGGGCCAGGAAATCTCGGGCTGGGTGGCCCAACTGGCCCATGGCGAAAAGCATGTGCGCGCCGCGCTGCCGCACCTGTACGAGCTGGCGCTGGGCGGCACGGCCGTGGGCACGGGCCTGAATGCGCCCAAGGGCTATGCCGAGGGCGTGGCGGCCGAGCTGTCCCGGCTCACCGGCTACCCGTTCGTGACGGCGCCCAGCAAGTTCGAGGCCCTGGCCTCGTGCGATGGCCTGGTCCACGCCCACGGCGCGCTCAAGACGCTGGCCGCCAGCATGATGAAGATCGCCAACGACGTGCGCTGGCTGGCCTCCGGCCCGCGCAGCGGCCTGGGCGAGATCTCCATCCCCGAGAACGAGCCCGGCTCGTCCATCATGCCCGGCAAGGTCAACCCCACGCAGAGCGAAGCCGTGACCATGCTGGCGGCCCAGGTCTTCGGCAACGACGTGGCCATCAACTTCGGCGGCGCCTCGGGCAACTTCGAGCTGAACGTGTTCCGCCCCATGGTCTCGCACAACTTCCTGCAGAGCGTGCGCCTGCTGGCCGATGGCATGAAGAGCTTCAACGACCACTGCGCCGTGGGCATCGAGCCCAACCGCGAGCGCATCACCGAACTGGTGCAGCGCTCGCTGATGCTGGTGACTGCGCTGAACCCGCACATCGGCTACGACAAGGCGGCCTACATCGCCAAGAAGGCGCACAAGGAAGGCTCCAGCCTGCGTGAAGCCGCCGTGGCTTCCGGCCACCTGACCGGCGAACAGTTCGACGCCTGGGTGATCCCTGCCAAGATGGTCGGCAATCTGTAAGACCTGCTGATGCAATCAAAAAGGGGAGCCGGCCGGCTCCCCTTTTTTCTTCACCGCCTGGCCTGGCTCAGTTGTCCGCCTGCGGGCGGCGCACGGTGCGGAACACGTACTTGAGCGCGTCGCCGATGGTGCTTTCCCAGACCGGCCATTCATGCTTGCCGTTGACGATGCGCAGCTCGGCAGGCTGCTTGTTCCTGCGCAGCTGGGCGTAAAGCTGGGCGGCGTCGGACTCGATCATGAATTCATCGTCGTCGCCCGAGTTGATGTACATGGGCACGCTGATCTTGCGGGCGAGAAAGCTGTCCCACAGCACAGGGTAGTTGTAGCTCTTCCAGACCGTGGTGCTGTACTGGCCGCCCGTGTTGGGTTCGGCAAAGACCTTGACCGAGCGTGCCGAGGAATCGGCGGGCGGCTCGGGGTTGTAGATGGCGGGGCTCAGCAGGGCGGCGGCCTGGAATTTCTCGGGGTACTTGAGCACGTAGCGCAGCGCGCCGTAGCCGCCCATGGACAGGCCGCCGATCACGCGGCCATCGCGGCTGGTGAGGGTGCGGTACTTCTTCTCGACATGGGGGACAAGGTCCTGGAAGAAGGCCGTCTCCATGGGCTCCTTGAGGTCCACGTACCAGGTCGTTCCCGCGTCGGGCATGACGATGATGGCGGGCGGGATCTCCCCGTTCTGGATCAGCTGGTCCACCGTGCGCAGCAGATTGCCCTTGACGGGCCAGTCATTGCGCTGGCCGTCATTGCCGTGCAGCAGGTACATGACGGGATAGCGCAGCCTGGACTGGGCGTCGTAGCCCGTGGGCAGGTAGACGTTGTAGGTCCAGCTGCGCTGCAGCGTGGCGCTCTTGAACTCGGCGGCCTCGATGGAGCCGGCCTGGGCGGCTGTACCGGCCAGCAGCGCGGCGGCTGCCAGCGTGCCGGTGGCGGCCTGGCGCAGGACGATGGAAAAGGAAAGTTGGCGCATGGTTTTTTGTCTCCTGTGGGCCGTGGCGGCTGGCCACGGCTGCGCCAATGTAATCGAGGGCCTGCGCACCTCGCACCCGCAGTCGGCCGGACCGTCGCCTGGGCGACTGTGGTCTTCAGCCCGGGCGGCCCTCGCCCGGGCGCCCCTCAGCCGGGCGCCCGCTGCGCGTGGCGCAGCGCGCTGCGAAAGCCCAGTTGCCCCAGCACGCAGGCCACCACCAGGGCCAGCGCCGCCGACAGCGCCGGGTTGCTGCCCAGGCTGGCGCCCAGCGTGCACAGGCCGCCCACGGCCATCTGGGTGCTGCCGTAGACCCCGGCGGCCGAGCCCGTGAGGCGCGGATGCACGCTCAGCGCGCTGGCCAGCGCCGCAGGGCTGGTCAGGCCCGAGCCCAGCGCGAACAGCACCATCAGCCCCACCACGATGGCCGGCGTGAGCTGGTTGAACAGGGCCAGCAACAGCAGCATGGCCGCGCTGGCCAGGCTCAGCAGATTGCCGTTGAGCATCAGCCGCTCCAGGGGCCAGTGGCGTATCAGCTGGCGGGCCAGCGCATTGCCCACGGCCATGCCACCCATGAGCAGGCCCAGGTAGATGGCCACCTCATGCTTGGTGGAATGCAGTTGCTCGATGAAGACGAAGGGCGCCGCGGCCAGGAAGGCATAGATGGACGTGGTGGCGCAGCCGCCGCCCACGGCAAAGCCCACGAAGGCAGGAGAGCGCAGCAGGCTGCGGTAGTCGTCGCGGATGGTACCCAGGTGCAGGCGGCCCGTGGGCTGGCCGGTTTCCGGCAGCAGCTTCCAGATGGCGAAGGCCGTCACGCCGCCGACCACGGCCAGCGTGCCGAAGATGGCACGCCAGCCCAGGGCGTCGTCGATGGCCGAGCCGATGGCCGGCGCGATGCCGGGGCCGATCATCATCATCAGGTTGAGCAGCGCCAGGCTGCCCACGGCGTTCTCGGGCGTGCTTGAATCGCGCGCAATGGCGCGGCCCAGGGCCAGGCCCGCGCAGCCGCCCAGCGCCTGGAGCAGCCGCGCGCCGATCAGCCAGGGGGCGGACGGGGCGAGAAAGGCCGCCAGGCTGGCCAGCGCATAGAGGATGAGCCCTGCCAGTAGCATGGGGCGGCGCCCCAGGCTGTCCGACAGCGGGCCATAGATCAGCTGGCCCACGCCCAGGCCCAGGATGTAGACCGTGATGGTCAGCTGCATCTGGCTGGCACCGGCCTGGAACTGGCGTGCCGCATCGGGCAGGGCGGGCAGGAACATGTGCATGGCCAGCGTGCCGACGATGGTCACGATCACCAGCAGCCACAGCGGCGCCTTGCGGCTGGCCGCTGCATGGTCCTGGGCGGGTGGCAGCGAAGAGTGCTCGGCCGCCATCTCAGGCCGCCTGCTCGTCGGGCAGGTCCGTGTCGCAGGCGGGCTCGGCGGCCATGGCCTCCAGCAGGCGCTGCAGCGTGGCGTAGGCCGCGTCCAGTTCCTCGGGCGGCACGGCGCCCAGCACCTGGGCGCGCGCCTGCTGCAGCAGGCCCTGCACGGCTTCGACCTGGGCATGGCCGGCTGGCGTGAGCTGGATTTTTCTGACGCGGCGGTCGCTGTCGTCCACGCGCTCTATCCAGCCCTGGGCGGCCAGGCCGTCCACCAGCCGCACGACGGAGGAGCTGTCCAGCGCCAGGGAGTGGGCCAGATCCTTCTGGCGCATGGCCTCGGGCGAGCGCGCCAGGTGCATCAGCGGCATCCACAGTGCCTGGGTCAGTCCCATGGGTGCCAGCAGCCGGTCCAGCGTGCGGCGCCACTGTTTGTTCACCTGCCCCAGCGTGAACATGAAATGCCTTTGGACGGCGGCGGGGTCGGCCTGCGTGAGCGGTGAGGAGGCGGAAGGGGACGACATCGGGTGATATTCAAATAGTTGGCATCCCAATTATCTGCATATCAACGATGTCGTTTGCGGGGCCGCCCTGATACATCCGCATGCATCAGGGTCTTGCCCGCGGTGCCGGGGCTGTGTGCCTGGGTTGTATGCCGGGGCGTGTGCCGGCAGTTACATGCCCAGCGACTTGAGCAGTTCGTCGGTGTCGGTGCTGGCGGCCGGCGCGGGCGCTGCGGCCGGGGCGCTGGCGGCGGTCTGGGCCATGAGCGCATCGGGATCGGGGCGCTCCTGGGGCTCGAAGTCCACGACCTTGATGAACTCGGTGCGGTCCATGGCCAGTTCGAGATAGAAGATGTTGTTGTTGCCCGTGTAGAAGGTCACGCGGCGCGCCTCGGGGGAGTCGAGGTTGGCGTCCACGCTGAGGTTGACCTGCTTGTTCAGGCGGATCATCTTGGGCTGGCTCTGGGTGATGTACGTCTGAAGCTCGCGCTGGACCTTGCTGGTGAAGTCGCCCACCACCTGGTTCATCAGCTCGCCCATGACGTTGCTGACATCGTCCGAGGTATAGGAGGTGGCCAGGTCGTCCTCGCCCATGCCCATGCTCAGCATGTAACTGCGGTACAGCTCCATGGCGGCGGCGGCCGAGAAGTTGATGATCACCAGGCCCGAGAAGCCGCCGTCCACCAGGACAAAGCAGCCGATGTCGGGCTTGAGGCTGGTCTTGGTGATGCGTTGCACCATGCCCGAATACTGGATCTGGCACTGCGTGGCCACCTGGAGCACGCGCGAGACGGAGTTGCAGAGGCTGATCAGCACGTCTTCCGTGCCATGGACGATGGGATGTTGGGGCTGGTTCATGAGGTCAACGGGACAAAATTGTGAGCGATTATGGGTGCAAGTCCGTTGTTGCGACCATTTGTAACTCCGAAGGCGTATTCTGGATGCCGGACCGGGCAGCCCGCCGGGTCCGCACCTTTGATGCAACGGAGGTTGGACGATGAGAGCACAGCAGCATCTGACCCGGGTTCCGCTGGACGCACTGCGTCCCACGCAGATGACCATAGGCGCCGCCGAAGTGCAGACCAAGCGCGCCCAGTGGAGCCGCCTCAGGCGCAAGGAGCGCGAAGGCCTTCTGGCCTCGCACTGGTTTCCGGCCGTGCTGGGGCCGCGTGGCCTGCACTACATCGTTGACCACCACCACCTGGGGCTGGCGCTGACGCAGGAGTCCGTGGAGCAGGTCTGGGTCATGCAGCTGGCCGATTTCAGCGAGGCCGATCCGCTGATGTTCTGGCGCCTGATGGAGTTCCACCAATGGGCCCATCCATATGACGAGCGCGGCCGCCGATGCGACTGGGCCAAGATGCCCGAGCAGCTGGACCGCCTGCGCGACGACCCCTACCGCAGCCTGGCCGGCGCCGTGCGCAAGGCCGGTGGCTATGCCAAGGACACGGCGCCTTTCGTCGAATTCCTCTGGGCCGATTTTTTCCGCACGCGCTTTGCACCCAAGGACCTGCGCAGTGGCAAGAGCGATGTCGCCTTGCCCGATCAGGCCCTGCATGAGGCCCTGGGCCTGGCGCACGGCGCCGAGGCGCGCTACCTGCCGGGCTGGTCCGGCGTCGTTGCTCCGCAATCCTGATGCGTGCGCCTGGCCTGCCTGCCTTGGCTGATTGGGGCGCCGGCCTGTCCATCGCCGGCCTGCTGCTGCCCGAGGCCGTGGCCTATTCCGGCATCGCCGGCCTGCCGCCGCAGGCCGGGGTGATTGCGCTGTTCGCCGGGCTGCTGGCCTATGGCCTGCTGGGGACCAGCCGCTTCGCCATCGTCTCGGCCACATCCTCCTCTGCCGCCGTGCTGCTGGCGGCCACGGCGTCCATGGCCGGCACCTCGCCGCAGCAGCGCATGCTGCTGGGCGTGGGCATCGTGCTGCTGACGGGCCTGTTCTTCGTGGTGGCGGGGCTGGCGCGGCTGGGCGCCGTGTCCAACTTCATCGCCAAGCCCGTGCTGCGCGGTTTTGCGCTGGGGCTGGCGCTGACCATCGTGGTCAAGCAGATCCCGCATGCCGTCGCCTTCCAGCCTGTGCATGGCGATCTGCCGCGCTTTGTCTGGGAGCTGCTGGCCGGCTGGCGGCACTGGAATGGAGCGGGTCTGGCCATGGCCGTTGCGGCGTTGCTGCTGATGCGTGCGCTGGCCCGCTGGCGTGGCCTGCCTGCGGCCTTGCTGGTGATTGCGGCCGGCATTGCGCTGGATGCGGGCGGCTGGTGCGCGCGCTGGGGCATTGCGGCCGTGGGGCCGATACGGCTGGATTTCTCCAACCCCGGCATTCCCTCGCTGTCGCGCGCCGAATGGCTGCGCCTGGGCGAGCTGGCCTTTGCGATGGCGCTCATCCTCTATGCCGAGTCCTACGGCTCCATCCGCAGCTTTGCGCTGCGCCATGGCGACCGCGTCGATGCCAACCGCGACCTGATGGCGCTGGGCGCGGCCAACCTGCTGTCGGGCATGTTCCATGGCATGCCCGTGGGCGCGGGCTACTCGGCCACCTCGGCCAACGAGGTGGCGGGCGCGCAAAGCCGCGCTGCAGGCCTGGTCGCCTGCGCCGTGGTGGGCCTGGCCGTCTGGCTGCTGCTGCCCTGGATAGAGCGCACGCCGCAGCCGCTGCTGGCCGCCATCGTCATCCACGCCGTGGGCCACACGCTGAACCCTGCCGCGCTGCGCCCTTACTTCGCCTGGCGGCGGGATCGGCTGATCGTGGTGTTGGCCTTCTTTGCCGTGCTGGCGCTGGGCGTGCTCGACGGGCTGCTGCTGGCCATTGCGGCCAGCCTGCTCATGCTGCTGCAAACGCTGTCGCGCTCGCATGTGAGTTGGCTGGGCAGGCTGGGGGACACGCATGACTTTGTCGATGCCGCACGCCACCCCGACGCGGTGGTGCCGGCCGGCCTGCTGATCGCGCGGCCCGAGGCGCCGCTGTTCTTCGGCAATGCCGACCTGGTGTTTGCGGCCATCCGGGAGCGGCTGCAATCCCTGCCTTCGCCCCGCGGCGTGGTGCTGAGCCTGGAAGATTCGGCCGATCTCGATGCCACCAGTGTCGAGGCGCTGTGCGACTTCGCGGCCCAGTTGCGGCAACTGGGTGTGCCGCTGGCCCTGGCCCGCGTCAAGGACCCCGTGCGCGACCTGCTGGCGCGCGTGGGCAATCCGGCCTTGCCGCACGCCAGCTATGCGGGCTGGAGCGTGGACGACGCCGTGCGCCAGTTGCAGATCCCGGCGTGATCCACGTCCCGGCGCAGCACCTCAGCCCGCCGCCTGGGTGGACTCGCGCACGATGCAGCGCCCCTGCATGATCACCTTGCGCAGCGGCAGGTCGGGCGTGTGCAGCCGCTCCATGAGCAGGCCGAATGCGGCGCGGCCCATGGCCTCCACCGGCTGCTCGATCACGGTGATGGCGGGGGCCACCAGTTCTGTCCAGCGCTCGTTGTCGAAACCGGCGAGCGCCACATCGCCCGGGATGCGCAGGCCTGCGGCGCGTATCGCGCGCAGGCAGCCTTCCAGCAGCAGGCTGTTGCTGGCCACGAAGGCATCGGGCCGCTGCGGCTGGCGCAGCCATTGCGCGACCTCGGCCTCGGCGGCATCGCTGGTCGGGGGCAACTGGCGCAAGTCGGGCGCCAGGCCCGCATCGCGCATGGCGGCCAGATAACCGTCGCAGCGCTCGCGCGCCGTGCTGCTGGTGCTGCCGAAGACGCCGGCAATGCGGCGGCGGCCCTGGTCCACCAGATGCCTGACCAAGGTGGCGCAGGCCTGGGCGTTGTCCAGCACCACGCTGTCATGGAAGGCCGGGGCGCCCGCCCGGTCCACCAGGACGACGGGGAACTCCAGCTGCATGCGCTCGAGCTTGTGCAGGCTGGCCTGGGTGGGCGCAAAGATCAGCCCCGCGATGCGCTCTTCCTGCATGAGCTGCAGGTACATGGCTTCGCGCTGCGGGTCTTCGTCGGTATTGCACAACAGCACGCGCCGGCCCTGGCGATAGGCCTCGGCCTCGACCGCGCGGATCAGGGCCGTGAAAAACGGGTTGCGTATGTCGGCCACCAGCACGCCCATGGGGCCGGCGTCGCGCGCGCGCAGCCGGCGCGCCATCAGATTGGGCCGGTAGCCCGTGGCCTGCACGGCGGCGGTGACCCGCGCCCGGACCTCCTCGCTCACCGAGCCGCCCGCCAGCGCGCGCGATACCGTCGATTTGGAAACCCCGGCCGCACGGGCCACATCGTTGATGCTGATGCTCAATGCAATCGTTCCCGTTGGTTGTGGTGTGCCGCAGAGGATAACTCCAAAGAAATGCCGAGTTATGGCCGGATTATGGCCGGGTTATGTTGCAGTGCAGATTGACTGATGGTTGGGAACGTTCCCAAAATCCGCGCCATGATCAATGCCCATTCACCCCTTCCGGCGGTTGCACCCACCGCTCCTGCGGGCCTGCAGATCGCCGTGCGCCTGGACGCCAGGGTGCGCGACAAGGCCGACGCCATTGCCCAGGCGGCCCGGCTGCTCCAGGACAGCGGTTGCGTGGCCCCTGGCTATGCCACCGGCATGCAGGCGCGCGAGGCCCAGGCCGAAACCTTTCTGGGCCACGGCGTGGCCATTCCCCACGGCCGGGCCGAAGACCGGGCCCTCGTGCTGCGCGACGCGGTGGCCGTGCTCCAGGTGCGCGAGGGCCTGGATTGGAATGCCGGCCAGAACGTGCATCTGGTCGTGGCGGTGGCGGCACGCTCCGATGCCCACATCACCTTGCTGCGCCGCCTGGCCGGCCTGCTGCAGACACCCCGGCTGCAGGCGCTGTTCACCACCGGCGATGCGCAGCAGGTCATTGATGTGCTCCAGGGGCAAGCGGACCCGGCGCCGCCTGCCGCCCGCCCGGCGGCAGTGGACCTGGCCGAGGCGTGCGAATGGACCATTGCCTATCCCAACGGCCTGCACGCGCGGCCTGCCACGCGCTGGGCGGAGGCGGCGCGCGGCTTTGCCTCGCGCATCCAGGTGCGCCATGGCGACGAGGTGGCCGATGCGCGGCAGATGGCCAGCCTGCTGCAGCTGGGACTGCGCGAAGGCGACAAGGTCACCGTCTCGGCAGAGGGGCCCGATGCCAGTGCCGCGGTCCAGCGCCTGTGTGCCGTGGCCCAGGCCCTGGTGGTCCAGGAACGTGCCGATGCCGACGCCGCTGGGCGCAAGGCGGCCGAATCGCCCGCCACGGGCTGGCTGCCGCCGCTGGCGCGGCCTGACTTTGTGGGCCTGGGCGCCAGCCCGGGGCTGGCCGTGGCCCGCATCCACCAGTGGCGTGTGGAGGCCGCCGAGATTCCCGACCTGCCCGAGCCGCTCAGCGTGTGCGGTGCGCGGCTGCATGCGGCGCTGGCCGAGACGCAGGGCCAGCTGCGCGCCCTGCATGACGACACCCGCCGCCGCCTGGGCGAAGGCGATGCGGCCATCTTCAGCGCGCAGGCCGAGTGGCTGGGCGACCCCGTACTCATCACGCGCGCCTGCCAGCTCATGGTCCAGGGCCACGGCGTGGCCTGGGCCTGGGACCAGGCCGTGGAGGAAGGCGCTGCCCGTCTCCAGGCGCTGGACAACCCCGCGCTGGCCGCGCGTGCCGCCGATCTGCGCGACGTGGGCCGGCGCGTGCTGGTGCAACTGCAGCCCTCGCTGGCAGCGGCGGGACCGGAGGGCCTGCCGGAAGGCGGCTGCATCCTGGTCGCGGCCGATCTTTCGCCCTCGGAAACCGCCCGGCTGGACACGGCGCGCGTGGCCGCGCTGGTCACGGCGCAGGGCAGTCCCACCTCGCACACGGCCATACTCGCGCGCACGCTGGGGCTGCCGGCCGCCGTGGCGGCAGGCGGCGGCGTGCTGGGCATGGCCGATGGGGCCCTGGCCATCGTCGATGGCGCCAATGGCCGCATCTACCTTGATCCCTCGGAGCAGGACCTGGCTTCGGCGCATGCCCACATGGCCGAGCAGCGGGCGCTGCAGGAACGCGTGTCCGCGCAGCGCAGCCTGCCTGCCATCACCACCGATGGCGTGCGCATCGAAGTCTGCGCCAACGTCAACCTGCCCGAGCAGGTGCCCCTGGCCCTGTCCCAGGGCGCCGAGGGCGTGGGCCTGATGCGCACGGAATTCCTGTTCCTGGAGCGCGGCAGCACGCCCGGCGAGGACGAGCAGTACGAAACCTACCGCGCCATGGCGCAGGCGCTGGAGGGCCGGCCGCTGGTCGTTCGCGCGCTGGACATCGGCGGCGACAAGCAGGTCGCCCACCTGGAGCTGCCGCGCGAGGACAACCCCTTCCTGGGCGTGCGCGGCGCGCGGCTGCTGCTGCGCCGCCCCGACCTGCTGGAGCCCCAGATGCGCGCCCTGTACCGGGCGGCCTGCGATGGCGCAAGGCTGTCCGTGATGTTTCCCATGGTCACCAGCGTGCAGGAGCTGCTGGCGCTGCGCGCGGCCTGCGAACGGCTGCGTGCCGAACTGGACGCCCCGGTCCTGCCGCTGGGCATCATGATCGAGGTGCCCGCCGCCGCCGTGCAGGCCGACGCACTGGCCCGCCATGCGGACTTCTTCTCCATAGGCACCAACGACCTGACCCAGTACGTGCTGGCCATGGACCGCCAGAACCCGCAGCTGGCGGCCGAGGCCGACAGCCTGCATCCGGCCGTGCTGCGGATGGTGCGCGCCACCGTGCAGGGCGCTGCCACCCGCACGCGCCCCGTGGGCGTCTGCGGCGGACTGGCTGGCGACCCGTTCGGTGCGCTGCTGCTGGCCGGGCTGGGGGTGGGCGAGCTGTCCATGACCCCCAACGACATCGCCGGTGTCAAGGCCGGCCTGCGCGCGGCCAGCCTGCGGCAGTTGCAGGCGCTCGCAGACAGGGCGCTCGGCTGCGAGGATGCCGCGCAGGTGCGGGCACTGGCCAAGGAGGTGACGGCATGAACGCCCCGCAAGCCATCACCGTGACCCTGAACCCGGCCATAGACCAGCTCGTGACCCTGGATGCGCTGCTGCCCGGCCAGGTGCAGCGCGCATTGGGCAGCGTGCAGGCGCCGGGCGGCAAGGGCATCAATGTTGCCGCCGCCTTGGCGGGCCTGGGCGTTTCCACGGCCGCGCTGGGCGTGCTGGGCAGCGACAACGCCGGCATGTTCGAGGCCTTGTTCGCGCAGCGCGGCATTGCCGACGCCTGCCTGCGCGTGCCGGGCCAGACGCGCACCAACATCAAGCTGGTGGCCGACGGCGGACGCCAGACCACGGACATCAACCTGCCGGGCCTGGTGTTGGCCGAGGTGCATCTGGACGCCGTCATGTCCACGCTGGCCCGGTATCTGCGGCCCGGCCTGGCCGTGGTGCTGTCGGGCAGCCTCCCGACCGGCCTGCCTGCGGACAGCTGGGCCCGGCTCCAGGCCCAGGCCGTGGCCGCCGGTGCCGACGTGCTGCTGGACACCAGCGAGGCCCCCCTGGCCGCCGCCCTGGCGACGGCCCCCCATGCGGCCATGCCCTGGGCCATCAAGCCCAACCGGGAGGAGTTGCAGGCCGCCACAGGCCAGCGCATGGACGGCCGCGATGCGCTTCTGGCCGCCGCGCGCCGCCTGCTGGACAGGGGGCTGGGACTGGCCGTGGTGTCCATGGGCGAGGAGGGCGCGCTGTTTGCCAGCGCGCAAGGCGCGGTGATTGCGCGGCCGCCGCAGCGCGCGCGCGGCAGCTCCGTGGGCGCGGGCGATGCCATGGTCGCGGGCATGGTGGCCGCGCGGCTGCGCGGACTGGATCTGGCGGACACCGCACGCCTGTCCACGGCCAGCGCGCTGGCCTGGCTGCAGGCCGCACCCGCACGCGAAGTCGATGCCGACCGCGTCCAGGCCCTGGCCGCCAGCGTGCTGCTGGAGCCATGCCAGTGGCCGTGATCCCCCATTCTTCAGGAGCTCTCATGAACCCTCTTTTTGTGGTGATCGCAGCCGCCGGGCACGACGCCGAAGCGCTGCTGGCCGCCGAAGCCCTGCGCCATGCAGCCGGACAGCGTCCCTTGGCCGTGGAAGTGCGCGCCAGCGGCGGTGTGATCGGGCTGCATGCGGCCGATGCGGCTGCGCAGGCCGGGCAATTGCTGATCGTGGGGGATGCCGGCACCGATGACGATGCAGATACCGCCGCCGATGCCTCCCGCTTCGTGCAGGCCGCCGTCGAGCGCTGCAGCCTGCGCGAGGCGCTCGACGATCCGGCCGGCGTGCTTGCACGCTGCGCTGCCGCCAGTCCCGCAGTACAGCGCATGGGCGAGAGTCTGGGCAAGCGAATCGTGGCTGTCACCTCCTGCCCCACTGGCATCGCCCACACCTTCATGGCGGCCGAGGGACTGCAGCGCGGCGCGGCGGCGCTGGGCCACGCCATGCGCGTGGAGACGCAAGGCTCGGTGGGCGCGCTCGATGCGCTGACGCCGCAGGAGATTGCCGAGGCCGACCTGGTCATCATTGCCGCCGACCGCGAGGTCGATCTTTCGCGCGGCCACCACGTCGGCCCAGGGCGCCGAGATGCCCCAGCTCTCG